>NZ_JAGGQR010000044.1:0-62831 GCF_018613205.1 Bacillus sp. ISL-46 | reverse complement strand
TATATAGGTATTGCCCTTTTTCGTTGAATGTTTTTGAATGTTTTTGATTGTTTTTAAAGTATTTTTCTAGATATTAACTATCCTAATTTCACATATGTATTCATAAACAAATGTCTTCAACTCCTAAATCTCAATAACAATATGATTCATCAAGTATCTGTTTTTTTAAAAATTCCCTATGTTTGCACAGTTTTTAGATCCTAAAAACAGCATCTCCCTTTTAAAGCTATCCATTAAACTTATTCTTCCAGAGAAATCACTTCAATTTCTATAATTAAATTCTATCTAAGAGATTAACAAAAATCAATCACTTTCATTCAAAATCTTTCAAAAACGTCCAAAACCTTTCAAAGTCCTATACTTTTAAAAGTTAAACTATTAATTCTTCAGTTTTTTACATTTAGTGACATTCTAGTTGTTTTGATTCAACATATCTTTGAAATTGGACATACAAAACTCATGTTCATTATTTAACATATCTAAAGTTGTGCCAGCTCTCCAACATGCTTTTTACTGCTGCAGAATAATAAGGATTTCCATATCCTCCTGTCCTAACTTATAGAAATTAAGAATATCGGAAAATAATAGGATCGCTGCCAACCCAAGATAATGTCAGTTGAACTTGAGTATTACTTGGTTCATAGAATCTCTCAATACCTATCTTTTATTGACTCACCCTTAACCATACTAAAGGAATATGAAATAAATATTACTGTACCAAAAAGTTCTGTTGATGTTTACAGAGCAAATTCATATCAAGGCCGTGCTTGGCTGGTCGCGGTACACGGGATTGTCGCTGCTCTCTATGATCAGAGAACATACAATTATTATTTAAAGCCATTCGCCTCTAATAGAGAAACGAATGGCTTTTTTCTTTGGTTTTTTAATAATTTTGAACAAAACTTGGTGAGTTGGCCTCCAAATAAAACCCAAGATATGTCTTTTTAGCTGATCAGTATATGAAAGATAAAGATGTTTAAGAAAAAATAATGTTAAATTTTTCCAACAGTAAATATCTATAAAAGTATATTTTAATAATAATGATGGAATAGTCAACAAAGTTAAAGATAATTTATATATCAACATATAATATATAATGACATATATGTTGATATATGTTTTGAAAATATTATTAAAATATTGGTAGAGAAAAGAAATTCGGAGGTGTACACAAAAGCCGTATCCTAAGAATACTTGTAGTGAACAACTTCCATTCGATATAACCAGAACAACGTCCTGAGATCTGGAGCCGCCTGTAGTTCCATTACGTTTTTACCGTTTAACCAGGAAGCAGGAAGGAAAAATTCCACTCGATGGGGGTTGAAGCCAGCTCCAGCTATAGTCACCAATTGTTTGTTTATTCTCAGACTGATGGGAGGGTATCTTTCCTGATTTCCGTTTCGTGATACTAGACCAGTGAATGCAGCGATAGTATGGCCGTTTCTCATCTGGTCATCGTTCAAAGGAAATCGGAACGCAACTGAACGTCCGTTGCTCACGATGACATGGTCAGATCTGAAAAAACTCTCATTTTTAAGCGGATGTAGTCCGGGAGACGTTTCCGGCGGATTCAACTCAACGGATGAATACAGCTTGGAGATCGCTTCGTTGATACCGTCTTCCGGCAAATTTGCGGCTTTCAACGCAGGACGCATGGACTCTTTTTCCAATGTTGGGAAGACCGTAGGGGAATAGAGTACTTCCGCTACGTCCAAAGCTGTTCTCATTTTTGGAAAGACACCGGAAACGGAAAGTGCCTGGGCTACTTGCTCTGGCTGCGTGTATCCCACGTCGGCGGATAAATATGTTACAGCCAATTGCTCAGGGGATAACTCCGTAAACACAGGGGTCGGATCGCTGTGTTTTAGGACTTGCCCCAATTGCTCAGGGGATAAACCGGAGTAAAATCTCAAAATTTCATGCGCCAAGGAAGCGGGTAATGCTTGTGGAAACGCAAGGCGTAGCAACCACGCCTGATAGGCAGCGTTCTCCACTACATAGCTTGATAGATTCATAGCTCTCCTCTTTTCTCTTTTCTGCTTTAGTTTCCGTACGTCTCCTGAATGGCTGCCATATGGTCGTCAGCGCTGGATCCAGGGAAAACTGTTGCTAATGCGGAAAGTACCTCTTCCTTGTCCGAATATCCCGCAATTTGCAGTGTTTGGACCATCTTCAAAGGAGTATCTGTGGTATCGCTAAAATACAGCCGCACAAGTATCGCCATCTGCAATGGTTACGCTGCGTACGGCGGATTGTCGTCCTTAATTTTCCAGGTCCGCTTCAGATGCGATTTTTCCTTGCTCCTGCAGAGCGAAGATGGATTGCTCTACGCTAAAAACGGGAAAAGCGCCCAAAGTTAGAACCATAAAATCATGCATGTTAATTTTCCCTTGGTAATATGTGCCCAACGCTTTACTCGCCTGGGCAGCAGAGATACCTGCTATACTAAGCGACCAGGCCATTTGTGCCGGAACACTAGTGGAACCTGTAAATTCATTTCCCAGCAAGGTTACTAGCAGCAACGGGTTGTTACGAATTTCCGGATACAGACCGGCCAACACATTGTTTCTCCATACTCATGAATTGATTCGTAACCAAATATGTAGATTCATTTTGTTTCTCTCTCAAATTACCAATTTTAAATATTTGAATAGTCAGAAAATTATTAGTATAATAGAAAAAAGATCAAGGAGTTGATTTCTTATGGAAAAGAATTTGCTTAATTCACCACAACCTGAAGTTAATGTCATGGATTCTCTATTTGCTGAAATGGTGTTAGACAAAGCCCTGCGTGATTTCCGAAAAGAGAAAATTCAAAAGAAAATCGACCTGTCCTTAAGAGATAAAAATAAAGCAGAATTCATACGATTAACAGAGGAATTAAAGAAAGTTTCTTAAAATGGTTTTATGTAAATAGGTCTTATATAGTATAAAGGTTCTTCCAGTCGAAGATCCTTTATACTGCTTGTTGAACTAAACGTATCCGTTAGCCACCCATGCATCGCACGCTACACCACAGAAAATGAAATTGGGTACCCTCGGACTATTCTTTTATAAAGATTGGCAAACCATGTCGTTACATTTTGGTACCTTAGAGCTCATGTAGATGATAATTAAATATCATTTCTCGAATACATTCTAACCTTTTCATTTTTTGTTTTTGAAATCAAAAACCTCCTACATTTAGGCTTGGGCCTTGGGAGTGCACTTGTAGGAGTTATTTTGAAAATGGGCGGTTATATTCCGAATGCTAAACAAACTGCAACCGCTTTAAATTATATTGAAATAAGCTTTATCTGGATACCACTAGTCATCTGTATACTGATCGGAATCACCCTGATTCCCTACAAACTCGATGATAAACGGGCAGAAATGGACTTAGAACTTGAACGCCGCCGATCAGGCGCAACGCCAATTCAAAATGTTGGTTGATGCATGGGATGATGCATGGGGACGGTTCTTTTGCAAAATTCTCATAATTTAAGAAGAATGGTATAAACCGAATGACCCCGACTAATCGGTATAGTGTGAAGGAAAGTGGAGTGCAATGTAAATATATAGCTGATAAGTATACTAAAACTTAAACATTTTTAACTAATACAACCCTTTTCAGAATGAAAAGGGCTGTTTTCTAATCCATCACTATATAAAATAAGTAGCAAAATGTATACTAAATACTATTACTATTTGTTATATCATTACCAATATATACCTATAACACTGACCTCGTTTATTTTTTGCCGCTACATATGAATGTTGCAGTATTTTGATTAAGGTAAGTTGCCCTACTTTGGGGTGCAGTACACACTTTTACGTGTCGAGTTACTACTATCTACAATTTAAAACTTTTGCTTGTTCAGTTATCCAACTGCAATGGTATCAAATTCAAAATACTTTGAAGCTACTTTTACTGTTGTTTCTTTAGAAACCTTAATGGCCTCCTCTGCGTCTAATTGATAATATTCCGGACGGAATAATTCTACAGACGCAACATCTGAAAAACCAATTTCCTTCAATGTTGATAAAATGCCATCTAAATCAATTGCACCTAATCCAGGCCATACTCGATCCTCATCTGTTAAGAATCCAATTGGGAAATCTTCTGTATCATCCATGTGTAAGATAAAGATTTTCGAGCCGTCTGCGTTCTTCAGGTCTTCCATTTTTGATCCCATCGCATGGAAGTGGAAACAATCAAGAACTAATCCGACATTCTCACGATTAACTGTCTCCACAATATCGTAAGCTTGCCCAAAAGTATTGACCGTACATTGCGGATGTCCAACAAATTCAACGGCGATTTTAATGCCATAGCCTTGAGCAATGTCAGATAATTCTTTTAAGACTTCTACACAACTGTTTTTAATATCTTGTTTCAGAATCTTTTGTTCAGTAACCAATGGCACTGCTACCACATACTGAACACCAATCTTTTTACCTAATTCCATCATTTCTTTGAATTCTTCAATGATGGCCTGATAGCCCTCTTCATCCCGATTGTTGAAAAATACAAGAGCATTAAATGCAAGCGGCTTAATATGATGGGTTTGGAAATATTCTGCGAGTTCATCAATTGTATGGTCTTTTAGATACTCAGGCAACTTGTCCATGGTACGAATTTCGATAGAATCATAACCATGTTTTTCACAGTATTCCAAATCCTTAGCTAGATTAGAGTTTTTCAGTGTAGTAGCTTCGTTAAAACATAATTTCATCGGTATCATCTCCATAGGGATATAGTTAATTTTACACTCAAGGGTGATTTACTTATCATTTGTTTTAAAAGAATTAAGCCTCTTGAAGCTGCTTCTCACTATAAAATGCCGGCTTTTCTCGAAGAATAATCGGTTCCTTTTGACCTGTTTGCTGGGCTTGAACACATGCATCTGCTGTTACTTGCGCAATATAGCCATCCCATGATGTTGGTCCTTGAGGCTCGCCAGTTTTATTAATGGAATCAATAAAGTCCTGGATTTCGACATTATAAGCATCCATAAAACGGTATTTCCAATCATTTAAGATGCTTGTGCTAAGTTTTTCATCCTTTCGCATCACGATACTGGAGAATTCAGGTAATTTTGCAATACCATCTTCACCAATGATTTCACATTGAATATCATAGCCATATTTACAATTTACAAACACTTCCACATTCATCACAATCCCGCCAACTGTTTCGATTGTAAATAATTGTGGATCTTGCAGCTTTTCATGTGAGTATTTTGTTTTCCTTGGAAAAACAACTTGAACAGATTTATAGTCATCATTTACAAGCCAGTGAAGTACATCAATTTCGTGGATTAATGTATCTACTACAGCCATTTCCGTCACATAATTTTCGCCTACAGTTGGATTACGGTGTGCCGCACGAATCATTAATGGCTCACCAATTTCATTGTTATCAATGGCTTGTTTTAATTGAACATATCCACTATCATAACGGCGCATGAAGCCTACTTGAACTAATTTTTTACCTTGTTTCATTTCTGCTTCCACGATTCTCATACAGCCTTCCGCAGTAGTCGCTAACGGTTTTTCACAAAAAACATATTTACCAGCCTCAACTGCAGCTACAACTGTTGCTTCATGTGCTGGCCCCCAGCTTGTAACAATGACGACATCCACATTCGCATCGGCAATTAGTGCTCGATCGTCTGGATAAACGACAGCATCTAATCGATAGGTTTCAACCGTTTGTTTTGCAGATTCTTGATTAACATCTGTTACTGCTACAATTTTCCCTCCGGATAATTTATTTGTAATTCGATCAATATGCTCTCTGCCAATTGCACCTGTTCCTACTACACCAAATCTTAAAGTCATGTTGATACTCTCCTTTATATTTACGAATTTAATGTGATACATCTAGATGGCGCTTTCATTTTTTAGTTAATTCACAATTCAATCATTGTTTTATAAGATTATTGATTGGAAGCTTGTTTATGACTTTCTTGTTCATAGTTACGGAAATAACTTTCTAACTGCTCAAGTGACTTTCCTCTTGTCTCTGGCAAGATTTTATTCACAAATATAATGGCGGCAATTCCACACACAGCGAAAATGAAGAAGGTTATCGATAAGCCCACTGCACTTAGTAATATTGGGAAAAATAGCCCAACAAGGAAGTTTGTGATCCATAAGCAGAAAACCGTAACACCCATTCCAAGACCGCGTAATTTTTGCGGGAAGATTTCAGATAACATTAACCAGGTTACCGGAGAAATAGCACCCTGCTGGAATGCTAGGAAGGTAACTGTCAAGCTAAGAACTACAAACGGAAGCGCTGGTGATCCTTTAAGTACTAACGAGAATACCCCAATTAAGGCAAGAGCTGCCGTTGTTCCCGTCAATCCAGCAATAAGCATCGGACGTCGACCGACTTTTCCTAAAAGCCAGATACCGACAAAAGTTGCTAATACTGAGATGGCACCATTAGCAATATTTCCGATTAGTGCTGCATTGGTTGAAAAACCTGATTTTTGAAGAATTTGAGTGCCATAATACATGATGGAATTAACACCCGTTATTTGTTGCACAATCGCAATCCCAATTCCAATCCCGATTATCCGGCGGACCCACGGCACATTTAAATCCCCAAATGTTGCATGCTGAACCCCTGACTCTTGAGAAATATTATTTTTAATCTCATCAAGTTCCGATTCGGCACGGTTTGCTTCACGTATTTCTTTAAGGACTCTTAGTGCATCCCCCAGTTTTCCTTTTGATGCAAGCCAACGCGGGCTCTCTGGAACCGCTAACATTCCAAACCATAAGACCACAGCCGGAAGTGACGCAATCACTAACATGTAACGCCAAACATGTGAAGCTCCTTCGCCAAGCGTATTTCCAAGGATGGCATTAAATACAAACGCTAACAATTGACCGGAAACAATCATTAATTCGTTCTGGGTAACCATCCTTCCCCTCTTCTCAACCGGAGACATTTCCGCTAAAAAGGATGGCACCATAACGGATGCAGCCCCTACGGCTAAACCCAGCAAGAATCGGAAGACGATCATAACACCAGCAGATGGTGAAAGCGTACATCCAATGGCTGCAATAAAGAATAGTAAAGCGAGATTTAGAATCATTTTGCGGCGGCCAAAACGGTCGGATAAACGCCCACCAAATACGGATCCAAGCGCAGCTCCAAAAAGTAATGAACTTGTAACGAAACCTTCCGTCACCGGTGTCAGATTTAGCTGGTCAGGTTTTGCCATAAAAGGTAATGCTCCGTTAATAACACCGGTGTCATATCCAAAAAGAAGTCCCCCAAATGTGGATATAACCGTAATCTTTTTTAAAGCTTTTTCGTAATCATGTGGTTTTTCAATCGCTTGATTACTCATGTTCTCCCTCCCCAGGGTTCGTTTTTTTTTAAGCTTTTATTAATGAACCAATTTCTAATGGAATTAATTCTTCATTAATATAATTACGGGCTTTCAACGCATACTCCAACGGATGTGCAACTGAGGGGTCTTGTTCTGCTTCAATGACAATCCAGCCTGAATAATTCGTTCCGAGAAGCTTCTTGTATACTTCTGTAAAATCAATGCAGCCGTCACCAGGAACTGTAAACATTCCTGCCAAAAAGGATTGTAAGAAGGACTTTCCTTCTTTTTCACATTGTTCATTTACCGCTTGACGCACATCTTTAAAATGAACGTGATGGATGCGATTGAGATGTTTATTTAATAGAGTCATATAATCAGCATCGGATACATAGATATGGCCGGTATCATACAGCAAATGAACGTGATTAGGATTAGTGTTTTCCATAAGACGATCAATTTCTGCTAATGTTTGTACGCCCGTCCCCATATGATGGTGAAAAACTAGCTTCAAATCATATTCTTCAGCAATTTTTCCTAATTCATTTAGTCCCTGGCATAACTGAGCCCATTCTTTATCTGTGAAGTATGGTTTTTCATTGAAAACATTTTTATCTATACCTTGAATACTATAGGTTTGTTCTGATACGACAGCAACAGCTGCATTAACCGCTTTCAAATACTCACAATGTTTATGGAAAGCTTTAGAGGCTTCTTCCACACCGTCTCGAATAATAAAACTGCTAAACCATTGTCCTGCAATTTTTAATTTGCGAAGTTGAAGCTCTTTGTTCAATACTTTAGGTTCTGGAAAAAAGCCACCAACTTCTGTTCCCTCAAAGCCTGCTACTACAATATCACTTAGTAAGTGGGACAATGTATTCTCTGCCCCAATTTCAGGAATGTCATCATTGCGCCAACCAATTGGAGCAATCCCCCATGAAATTTTTTTATTTCCCATCGTATAACCTTCTTCCTTATAAAAGTAGGACTGTTTAACCGGTTGTTTTATGAATAGCGTAAAAACCCGAAATAATATATCCTCCCTCTCTTATTAGTGGATTTCACTCCAATTATCGTCTGCAGACAAGAGTGTTCAGTCATATGTTCACAAAGAGATATTGATTAGTTCCTATTTTATAGATTATGAAGAATCGATGTATTATAAAAAATTGCTATCTAATTATCATTTCTTGCTAAACTTTTAGAAGTGTATCAAGATTTAACAAAAAAATACCCACATAAATGGATATTTTTTAAAAATATGTAATTAAAAACAAAGTTTTCTAAACTTTCCAGGAGTTATGCCCCCAGTAGATTGGGAGAACACTTTAATAAAATGGCCAATACTATTAAATCCGCAATCCATGCTTATTTGCTCGATTGAAAGATTGGTTTCCACCAATTGATTCTTAGCTTGGATCAATCTGTAATTTAGTACATATTGGTGAGGGCTGGTTCCTATATACTTTTTAAACGTACGACAAAAATGATAGGTACTTATATTGGATATTTCACTCAGCTGGTCGACGGTAATTTTAGATGAGTAATTCTCACTTATATAAGACAGTACGGCTTGAATTTCGGTTGGCACTGCTTTTGTCCCATTTGTATCTCTGTTTTCAAACGTATTACGGGTACTTTCTACTAAATTACCAAGCAGTTTATAAATTTCTAAAGATATTTTAAAGTCTATTTCCTGGTTCGACGCTATAAGTGATAAAATATTTGGAATATTATTTTGTTCAGTCGGCAGTCTAAAAATACACCCCTTTCTTTTGTATAACTCTTTATACATAACTTGCGTGTGACTACCTGTAAAGTGAAAAAATTGGAAGGTCGTTTCTTCCGCTGCATAGTAGTTATTATTTTCTTTACAATCTAGAAGAACAATATCATCTTTCGAGGCTACAAATGATTGGTCAAGATAGTGGAAATGCATCGATCCTTTTTTTATATAAAAAATGATAAAGGAATTCATGTAATCACGCTTAATGCTGTAGGGAACATCTACTATATATTCACCGCCCCATAGGACATAATTATATAATTCTTTCGTTAAAGCGGAAGGTTCATAGAAATATAATCCCTTTTTTGACTTGATGCCCGGTTCTACCTTTGGAATATAGAAATTCATTTTTTCACCTCTCACCAATTGTAAACACTAATTTAACATTATTAAATATAGTATATTTCATACAGACTCAAATGTAATGGTCTATTTTTTTGGAACTATTCGAACATTTTATACAATAGCACGGTAAATATTCTCTGAACACCATGTACGAGCGTTTTTTATTGAACATGAAAAAAAAGAGAAATATTGAGATAATTCATATTTTACACGCTTACATTATGAATGTTAGCGTTTTTTTAATACATGTTTTCGTTTTCATCACGATTGCTAAAGGGACTCACGAGGTACAAAATTAAATTAAACTAAACTAATTCCCAGGGGGAAATCATGATGAAAAGAATAATTAAATTCATTAAACATACAATACCATCTTTTAAAAAGTCAATGGATCAATATGGAGAGGCACGAATCATTTTTTATGAAAGTATGTGTGCTTTAAGCGAAAAAAAGTAAGGTAATTTTATTAATAATCTCATAAAAAAAAGCATAAAAAAACGCGGAGTAGTCCTCTAGACCATCTCCGCGATTCAGTTATTCATTTATTTTTTCTATGCTCTCATTTTAAAGTTGTCCTCTATTTGTTCTAATGAAAGCCCTCTTGTCTCTGGCAAGTTTTTCGCTACAAACACTACCCCAATGAACCCAAACACAGCAAATAAGAAAAATGTTCCTGAAAGTCCGACAACCTTTAAAAGTGTAGGGAAAAATAGACCTACTATAAAATTACAAAGCCATAAAAACAATGTAGCAATTCCCATACCAGCACCACGGAAACGAACAGGGAAAATTTCAGCAATAATGAGCCACCCTAAAGGACCAATTGCTCCTTGGAAGAAGGCTAAATATAGGACTGTCAGAGATAAAACTACCAATGGCAAGGCCGGTGAACCAGCAAGCGCGAAAGTAGAAATACCGATCGTAATAAGAACAACTGTTACACCAGTTAACCCTGTAAGCAGCATTGTCCGTCTGTTGACTTTGTTCGTGAGAGACATACCAACTATAACAGCAATAACGGCGATTAATCCATTTGCTACATTTGCAATCAAAGCTGTTTTTGTTCCAAAACCAGCATTTTCTAGAATTTGTGTTCCATAATACATAATAGAGTTTATACCAACTAACTGGGATACTCCCCCAATTATAGCCCCTAGGAAGATAATACGTTTGATCCAAGGTACCCTTAAATTCTTTAGCGTCACTTTTTCTATTTTTTGCTCTGCTTGGATATGTGCTTTTATTTCATTTAATTCTTGTTGTGCTACACCCTCATTACGAATCATTTGAAGCACTTTTAGTGCTTCAGCCATTTTTCCTTTTGATGCCAACCATCGAGGACTTTCTGGTAAAATAACCACTCCAATCCATAAAGCCACAGCTGGTAATGTTGCAACTACTAACATGTAACGCCAAGCATGTCCTGTATCACCAAAGACATTTCCGATGACTGCATTACATATATAAGCTAGAAACTGCCCAGTTACAATCATCAATTCATTTCGAGTAACCATCATGCCCCGCCGATCCGATGGAGACATTTCCGCAAGATAGGATGGTATTATGACTGAAGAACCACCGACAGCAAGCCCCAGCAAAAAGCGGAAAATAATCATGATTGATGCATTGGGTGAAATAACGCAGCCTAATGTTGAAAATAAAAATAAAATAGCTAGATACATGATTAGGCTTCTGCGCCCTTTTTTATCTGATAATCGGCCTCCCACTAATGACCCCATAGCAGCACCTAAGATTAATGAACTCGCTACTAACCCTTCTGTAAAAGCATTAAGATTTAATTGGTCAGGTTTAGCCATAAATGGAAGTGCTCCATTAATAACTCCTGTATCATATCCAAATAATAGCCCCCCAAATGTTGATACAGTAGTAATTAATTTCAAGAACTTTTTTGGGTTCTTTTTCTTCTCATGTTCCAGTTGAACTGGAATATCAGAAACTTTGAGATTTTGCATGTTAAATTTCCCCTTTGTCTAATTGTTTTTAACAAATTTCTTATCCCAGATTCCTTGATTAAGTCAGGTTGGAATAATAGACTCCCATAAAGATCCTTGCTCATTCGGGATCCATTTAAAACGCTTTCACTTTACTCAATTTTGAATCAAACTGATTCTATTTATATTTCTCATAATATAACCTAAAGTGGTACTGTAATTTTGAAATGCGATGTTGTGGTTTTCGGGGGTTCATAATTTTTAATGTTAATTATTGTAGATGACATGAGATTTTTAACTAAAAGACAGATTCCTGCATTGGCACAATTCAATAAGGAAAGTCTCAGGATATGAGGTAAAAAAATATATTTTATCTGACCGAGGAACAATCTATGGTAATTGCCCCCCGGCCTTATAATACATTCAGTTGAATCTCTTCATATAACGAAGCTGTTTAACCTTTTTTTAGACTAGCTGTGGTTTTTTATTCTCATATTCTACCCAAACGGATCCGTTGTCTGCAGAACGAACACAGTTTTCAATCCAGCGAATACCTTCAATTCCAGCATTAATATCAGGGTATACCAGATTTTTCAATGTTTCCTCATCCCCGCGATTTTTTGCATCAATGGCAATGGCAAATTTCAGATAAATATTTGCCCAAGATTCGGTTAAACCTTCTTGATGCAATGCTCCCAAACGCTCATCAGCATTACATGTTTCATCCAAGTAAGGCATTGCACGTATTAAAGTTTGAATAGGTTCTCCCTGAACTTCCAACTTAAGTTCATTTGGTTTGCTATCCCACCATTCTAGGCTTGCTTTAGATCCGACAATGCGAATTCTGTGGCCGTCCATACATCCTGCATTGATAGAAGATGTCCATAGTCTTCCTACTGCTCCGTTTTCATATTGCATCAAAACAAAAGCATTATCCTCTAAAGGAGCACGGGATCCAACAAAACTTTGTCGGTCACATAATAATTTTTTAATTTTCATGTTTGGCATAATCAGCTCGGACATATAGTAAGTATGGGTTGAAAGATCTCCCAAAACAAAACTTGGACCAGCAACCTTAGGATCCACACGCCATTTTTGGGCAGCATTTGTTTTATCACCTTGTTCGGTTGCACTAAAACCATGTGTGTACTGTAAATCAACCACACGAATATCACCGATCTTACCTTGTTCAATCATGGCCCGCATTTGAAGCAGCAACTGATTCCCAGAAAAACCATAAGTAACTCCCACAATTTTTCCTAGTTTCTCTGCTAGGGCTTTTATCTCCTCACCCTCTGCCACAGTAAAGAACAAAGGTTTTTCACAAATAACATGCAATCCGGCTTCCAATGCTTCTTTCGTAATTTCATAATGGGTTCCGTTAGGAGTGGCAATGGATACAACCTCGATACCATCTTCCCGTTTCGCTTCTTCTGCAAACATTGTTTTATAATCAGGATAGCAGCGATTCTCATCGACACCAAGATTAACACCAAAGTCTTTTCCTCTTTCTGCATCGATATCAAATGCACCCGCTACCAATTGATAAGCTGTATTATCTCTTAGTGCCCCAATGCGGTGTTTATAACCAACCTGGCCAGTTCGCCCGCCTCCAATCATCGCCCAACGTAGTGGTCTTTCAATCTTTTTCTCTCCATTTAACATCGTAAAAACTCCTCTCAATTGAATAATTTTTAGTATTTTTCAGAAATATCTGTAAAATTAAAAGCTAAGTGTTTGTTTTAAAGCATCTATCGATGTTCTTATTCCTGCCTCAATGGACATGGTCAGATCTTCCATTTCTAGTGAAACTTCACCGTTATATCCCATCATGCGAACAACAGAGAAGAATTCTTTCCACCATTGCAAATCTTGACCGCAGCCGACAGCCACATAATTCCATGCTCTATTTGCTGTATCCGTAACCTCTTTTGTTTCCAATACACCATTAACAGCTGATAAATGTCTTTCAATTCTTACATCTTTACCATGAACATGGTGAATCGCTGCTCCCAGTTCTCTGGCTGCCAAAATGGGATCTGCTCCCATCCAGATTAAATGGCTTGGGTCTAAATTCAATCCAACCATCGGTCCAACTGCATTCCGTAATCTAAATAATGTTTCCGGATTATACACTAGCATAGAACTGAAATTTTCAAGGGCAATTTTTTCGACACCACATGATTCAGCCTTTTTCACTAACTCTTTCCAATAGGGGATCGCTACCTCATTCCATTGATAATCCAAAATATCTTTTAATACTGGAGGCCAGCTTACTGTATAGGTAATCCAGTTAGGAATTTTATCTTCCGGGCTTCCTGCCGGCAGACCACTCATCATAATGACCTTCTTAACACCAAGTAAACCGGCTAATTCCATTGTTTTTTCTGTTACTTCTCTGTGCTCTTTTCCAAGTTCACCTGGATCTAAAGGATTTCCAGAACAATTCAATGCACAAAGCTTAATATTCCGCTTTTCTAGTTCGCCTAGAAATTCACTTCTTTTTGCTTCACTTTCCAGCAATTCATTTAAACGCAAATGTGGAGCCGGTGACCAACCTCCTGTTGTCATCTCAATCGTATCAATCCCCATTTCAGCCACCGTATCCAGCATTTTTTCAAACGGCAAGTGGCCTAAGCTATCTGTTACATATGATAATTTCATAGAATTTTCCTCCTTGTTTTGATTGCTGTGTATTTCTGAATCCTTTATTGCATAAAAGTGTTTGGTTTTTACATTTAAGGACATCTTACAAATTAACCTGTTTTTGGAGAATTCGCTTTCATTTTCCCATGTCTGTATTTTCCAATGAATCACCTTCTATGATCTTGTCATGACCTTGTTTACATAGCTAATTATATAAAAAGAATTCAGAATAGTAATTAAATTATAGAGACATGTTTTTATACTTTAAGGACATCTTTCTTTAAATGATTAAATTTTAATCGTAAAAAAACACCCCCAATATAATAATAGAGGTGTCAGCTATGCGAATATGTAGTTGTATTTTGATCTACAAACAGAGAGCGAAACTTTCCTGGTGATATTTGCATCATGGAAGTAAAAACACGGGTAAAATATTGAACATTCATAAAACCCGTTTCCTCAGCAATTTCTTTTAACGACAAATTCGATTTTTTGAGTAAAATCATGGCTTTTTTTATTCGTTCGTCTTGAACATACTTTGAAAAACTAACTCCTAATTCAGATACAAAAACACGAGACAAATGTCTTCCGGATATGTGTAGATGTTTGGCTACTTCCGTAAGCTTCAAGGAATTTGATAAATTGTCATGAATATATAACTGCGCCTGCGTAAGGAGTACGGAGTGCTGTTCGGGATCATGTTTATGATTACTCTTATTCAAAGCAGGAACAAAATCCTGCAATATGGAGAGAATAAGAGAATAAGCAATATTGGAGAGCATTTCTTCAAAAAACTCATTTTGCCGCTTTGTTGCCTGGATAAGCAGTGATTTCCATAATAATGCTGTTTCCATTTCATCTTTATCATGTAAAATTACTTCGGTGCATAGTTTGGCAGTCTCCATGATTTTGATCCAGCTTTCACTCGATTCGGATTCAATTAGTTCAAAGGCAACATATAATAAAGACAAGCCCTTTTCACTTTTTATTTGATGTAAAATTTCAGGTCTCGATAAAAAAAGTGTATTTTCTTGAAGTGTAAAGGTACTTTGATCGTCTATGTAGGTTCCTTCCCCTTCGACTACATAACACACTTCGAAAAAGGAATGTTTATGTAATTGATTGTCATAATGTTTCGGCATGACTCCCCAATAATGAACTTGAAAAGAGGCATTATTTTGGTTTAAACGATGAACATAATCATTCAAAGAAGTTTTTCCAGAAAGGTATTTATTTAAATCCAATATAAGCACTCCTATTCAAAGTGATGTAAACGCTTTATATGGTATTAATTAAAACTAAATAGCCTTTGGGACTATCCAACTTATCTTAGTTATTAAATTTTTTTAGTCTAGTGAACTCTTCATTATTCCGTCTTGTCTTGTACACTTATTTAATGGTTCAAATACATTCTAGATGCCAGCCTTACTTTTTTCAACAGATTGTCATTTAACTTGAAGATTAAGGCTCAAGCACATCAAAGAAGAACCCTTTAAGAGTTCTTCCTCAGCCCTTACTTCTAATTGCACGAATACTATTTCTTAGAGAGGTATTTTCTTTCCTTTACAGCCCGGCTGTTTCCCGGATGTACTTCCTTGCTTTCACTGCATATTCAAATGGATTTGCAATTGCCGGATCCTGTTCGGCCTCGACTACAAACCATCCTTTATAGTTTGCTTCGCTTAGCACCTCAAATACCGGTTTGAAATCAATGACGCCGTCTCCTGGTACGGTGAAAACCCCTGATTTAACAGCCTGCAAAAAGCTCATTTTTTCACTATGTACTCTTTCCACGACTTCCAAACGGACATCCTTTAAGTGAACGTGATGGATCCGATCAACGTATTTTTTTAACACTGACAGGTGATCTTCGCCAGAGAATACAAGATGTCCTGTATCGTAAAGAAGGGATACTTTTTCAGGGTCGGTTCCTTCCATTAAACGGTCGATTTCTGTTGTGGTTTGCACGCCTGTCCCCATGTGGTGGTGGTAGACAATTTTCATTCCTTTTTCAGCCGCCAGGTCGCCAAGGCGAGTCAGCCCTTCCGATAAGAGCTTCCATTCTTCTTCAGTATTTACAGGTTTATTTGCAAATAGCGGTGTTTCCATTTGGCCCTGGATGCTGTTGCCTTGTTCTGAGACAACAATTACTTTTGCACCCATTTCATGAAGAAAATCACGATGTTCTATAAAAGTTTTTTCAGTTACTTCAAATGACTTTGATGTTAAAAAGGAACTAAACCAAGCACTTGCAATCTCTAATCCTCTTAAAGAAAGGGTCTTTTTTAAAACCTCTGTATCTCGCGGATACTTGTTTCCCACTTCACTTCCCGAAAAACCGGAAAGCGCCATTTCGCTTATGCATTGCTCGAAGGTAACTTCGCTGCCGAGTTCAGGCATATCATCGTTCGTCCAGCCGATTGGGGCAATTGCCAATTTTACTTGATTTGCGTTAAACATTGTCTTATCCTCCATCATTCATTGTCCTGTGTTTTAGCAATAATGGCCTTTTTAGTAATAATGGCCTATTCGTCTCATTGCCTTGTAAGTTAATACAAAACCTCCTAACTGCATCAGATCAAACGGATGGCTTCTCTACTATTAGGAGGTTCGTAGTATCATTTCTTCATTTCTATTAAATTACTGGAGCTGCAAGATTTAATTGAACTGGGGCACCCTTTTCAAGCGATTCTTTTGCTGCTTTCGCGATTTTTTGCGCTTGTAAGCCATCAAAGCCTGTGCAGGCAACTTCTTTCTTTTCAAGAATAGAGTAAGTAAATTCTAAAACTTCATCAATATATGCCTGGTTGTAACGCTCAAGGAAAAAGTAAAGCGGCTTATCTAGCGTAACAGCCTCAACTGTTGATACTTCAACAGTCGTAGGACGATTGTTATCAGCTTGTGCTGCCCCTTTTTCACCGAAAACTTCAAGGCGCTGATCATATCCGTACACTGCCTGACGGCTGTTATCAATTACTCCCAGTGCACCATTGGCAAATTTCAATGTAACGATAGCGGTATCAATATCACCAACTTCACCGATTGCCGGATCCACCAGCACTGCTCCGGCAGCAGAAACCTCGACAACTTCACTGTCCATTACATAGCGTGCCATATCAAAATCGTGGATCATCATATCCATAAACAATCCGCCGGAAGCTTTCACATAGTCAACACCTGGCGGCTCTGGGTCACGGGAAGTAATTCGTAAAATATGCGGCTGACCAATTTGACCATCTTTTACAAGTGTTTGAATTCTCCGGAAATTCGGATCATAGCGGCGGTTAAAACCAATTTGCAGCTTTACTCCCGCTTTTTCAACAACAGCTAATGCTGCTTCTGTTTCTTCTACGGAAAAACTTACTGGTTTTTCACAGAAGATATCTTTGCCGGCAAGTGCTGCTTCTTTAATGATTGTTGCGTGAGTATTGGTTGGTGAACAAATGAAAACTGCTTGGATATCCGGATCTTCGAGCAATTCATGGTAATTGTTTGTCAGTACTTCAATTTGTTTTTCCTTCCCCCATGCCTCTAGATGATCAATTACAACATCTGAAACACTTTTAATGCGAATTTGTGGTATCTTTCTTAAATTTTCTACATGCAATTTTCCAATCCGGCCTGCGCCAATTATTCCTACTGTTAATGATGTCATTGTGATTCCTCCGATTTATTAAAGGTAATGTTTGGTTAAGCGCTTACTCTATACCCACGCCGAAAAGTCGATCGGCATCATTAAAGATTTTTTAAGTTTCTTACAGATTTACGTTCAACCAACCTAGGTGAAAGCATAATTCGCTGCTGCGGGATCCTTGGGTCTTTTATTAGCTTTAATAGCTGATCCATCGCAAATTTTGCCAACTCCTGCTTTGGCTGGGCAATCGTCGTTAAGCCGGGTTCGGTTAATTCCGCGTAAATCGTATTATCAAAGCCAACTATAGATAGATCATTTGGTATGCGGATACGTGCCTTACGTGCTTCCTTGATAAAAATTGCCGCAATTAAATCGGTTGAAGCAAACACTGCTGTCGGCCTATTCTCCAATTGCAATATCTTCCTTGCTGCAGCTTTTGCGTCGTCTATTTTAGACATGGCATTTAAAGTCCATTCATCCTTTAAGACAACCCCTTCATCAGCCAGGGATTTTTTAAAGCCTTCAAGACGCATTCTGCCGCTGGCCCGGTTTTGCTCTGCGATTATAGCAATTTCTGTATGCCCCATATCAAGGAGGTACCTTCCTGCCATATATCCCCCTCGTACATCATCTGTTGTTACAATATGTGATGAAAAACGGAGGCTGTCAACAGAAAACATTAAATGCGGTATATCCCTTTTTTGAAGACTTTTATAGGCCTTCCAATCTTCAGGCTCTGTCGCAATAATAATCCCGTCAACCTGTTTTTTTTGTAATAATTCTAAATAATCATGTTCGCGTTCAATCTGGTAATCCGTACTGCATAAAATAATGGAATAGCCCATTTCCCTGGCGTTGTTTTCCAACGCACGGGCAACTTCAGCAAAAAAGGCATTTGAAATATCAGGAACAAGAACACCGATTGTAAAGGTTTGCTTACCTGTTAAAGCAGTAGCAACACTGCTTGGCTGATATTCAAGCTCCCTCATTATTTTCAGAACTTTATTTCTCGTTTCTTCACTGATACGGCCTGTATCGTTAATCACCTTGGAAACGGTTGCAATCGAGACCCCTGCCTTTTCAGCTACATCATAGATCGTAGGCTTCATTTTCTTCCAAACTCCCTTTAATAATCCTTATTCTGGTATTATTTTACCACAAAGGATTACCGGGTGATGCTATGCTATATTGGAATCTCTTTTTTAAAACGAAATTTCCCGCTTATTTTAAAACTTTCACAAACATTTTTAAATTGTATGATCCATTAATTACCTACATACTGTTTAATCTTAGAAAGTGACTCATCCACATTTTCTTTAGTAATCACATTAGCACCGGAATCAATTCGTTTGTCAACTGACTGTCCATGAATTGCTTTAACCGCTGCATCTACCGCCATATAACCAATCTTATACGGATCCTGGGCTACCTCAGCATCCAGCCCGCCTTCTTTGATCGAATTTAGTCCCTCTGATGTTCCATCGAACCCAACAACCATTACTTTGCTGTTTTTTGATTGAACAGCACGTAATGCACCTAATGCCATATCCTCGCTTGTTACGAATACCGCTTTAATTTTAGGATTTGATTGAAGAATATTTTGCATTACATTCATCGCTTTCGCTCTGTCACTATCAGCAGGTTGAATCGTCACGACATTAATACCAGCGGCTTTCAGGGCTTTTTCTGCTCCATTGGTCCGGTCATCGTGGGTTTTATCACCCAAAGCTCCACGAATGATGGCTACCTTATCTCCTTTATGAAGTTTATTGGCCATGTATTTTCCACCTTCTTGACCAGCCACTAAATTTCCTGTTCCTACGAAACTAACTTTTTCAGAATAGTTTGCATCTGTATCTGCCAAAATGACAGGAATCTTATTTCTATTGGCCTGTTGAAGAACATTAAGTACGGTAGCGGGTTGGCTAGGTGCGACAACCAAAGCATTCACATTATTGGTAATTTGATCTTGAATCAGCGTAACTTGTTTTTGTACATCCGTTTCAGCACTAGGCCCCATTACTTCTACAGTAACTCCATCTTTTTTACCCGCATCCATTGCACCACGCTGAACCAGCTTCCAATATTCACTATTTAAAGCTTTAAGAACAACAGAGACCTTTACTTCTCCATTTGAAGCAGACTTATTAGAACCAGAAGCAGTCTTGCTTGCCCCTGAAGAAGCCGAATTGCTGCATCCCCCCATTACTAATCCGGCCCCTAATACACTCATCATTAAAATCCCTCTAAGTTTTTTCATCATTTCTGCCCCCTTAAAATTTAAGTTTAAGAAATCGTATTCTCCCGAGCATTATTCTTTGATGATATTTTTTTGAATCAACTTTTTCACACAGAATTAGTTTTTCTTACTTTTGCGTTGACGAAGAACGTCAACATACACTGCCGCAATGATAACCAATCCGATTACCGCCAGTTGAGCATCTGCGGAAACGTTAAGAAGGTTAAGGCCATTTTGAAGGACAGCAATTACTAGCGCCCCGATTAATGTGCCGGAAACTGTACCAACCCCGCCGAAAAAGCTGGCGCCACCAATAATAACAGCTGCAATGGCATTTGTTTCATAGTTTAATCCTGCTAGTGGGAATGCGGAGTTAACTTGACCTACCATTACTAATCCGGCAAGTCCTGCCATTAAGCCGCTAAGTGAATAAACAATCAGAAGCACTCGGTCCACATTAATACCAGACAAGCGTGCAGCCTCCTTATTGCCTCCGATCGCATAGATATAGCGGCCTGTCTTTGACCTGGTAAGGAAAATGTGAAACAGTACATAAACAACAATGACAAGAAGAAAGCTGACTGGAATCGGACCAACAAATTGATTTCCGGCAAATTGAATGGCAACCGGGAACCCAGCAATCGGTGCGGCTGCGGTTACAATTAGAGCAATACCGCGGCCGATGAATTGTGTACCAAGTGTAGAGATAAACGGATGCGGTAAATGCAGCTTCGTTAATAACAGTCCGTTTACCCAGCCAAATAAAGAACCTACACCAAGACAAACAATGACACCAATAAATGGGTTCATATGCAGGTTAACGGTAACGATTCCCATTAACATGATCGATACGGCAAGAATAGCACCAACTGACAAGTCAATCCCTGCTGTTATGATTGCTAAAAGCATTCCAAGCGCCATTAAAGCATTGATGGCCGATTGACTGGCTATATTCATAAGGTTATTTACGGTAAGAAACTTATCTGATAGGCAGGTAAGTATGACAATCAAGATGACAAGAGCTAATAGAGGTCCCAGCTTACCAATTATTTTCTTTAAAGTGATCTTTTCTTTTGGATCTGTGTTCACCGAAAGATTCTTTTCTGATTCTGTCACTAATTGAACTTGACTCATTTTCTCATCCTCCTGTAGCCGCTTTCATTATTCGGTCTTGCGAAGCTTCTTCAATCGGCAGATCTGCCGTTAATTTCCCTTCACTCATGACTAATACCCGATCACACATGCCAAGAATTTCAGGAAGGTCCGAAGAAATCATCAATACCATGGAACCGTTTTCAACTAACTGATTCATCAAGCGATAAACTTCAACTTTTGCCCCTACGTCTATCCCTCTTGTCGGTTCATCAAAGATAAATACCTTCGCATGTGTGCATAACCACTTGGCAATAACAACCTTTTGCTGATTTCCGCCACTCAAGTTCCTGGAGTGAAGTTCAATGTTACCAGGACGAATTTTTAACTCTTTTACATACTTTTGTGCTTCCTTACGCATTTCTTTTACATCCAGCAGACCTGTACTGCCTTTAAACTTTTCCATATTCGCTATAGCAATATTAAAGTCAAGTGTCATGTCGAGTAGTAGACCTTCACTTTTGCGATCCTCTGTAATAAAAGCTATCCCTGCGTTTATGGCGTCGCGTGGAGATTTAATCTTTATTTCCTGACCGTCAATAAAGACTTTACCGCCTTTATGGTGGTCAACACCGAAAATAGATCTGGCCAATTCTGTACGGCCCGCACCTACAAGTCCAGAGATTCCAACAATTTCTCCATAATGGACTGAAAAATTAACCGGTTGGGTCGTGCCTGCTACGATTAAATCTTCAACACGAAAGCCCTCTTTTCCAAGGGTAAAGGACTGCTTTGGAAACTTTTCATCTAATGATCGTCCCACCATCAGTTCAATCCAGTAATCACTTTCTGTTGTTTTAACTGGTAAAGTTTCGATTTTAAATCCATCTCGGAGAATGGTTATCCGATCGCCAAGGTGTTTAATTTCCTCAAGGCGATGGGAAATAAAGATAATGGCGATGCCTTTTTTCTTAAGCTCTTCGACCACTTTATAGAGCTGTTCTACTTCCTGGGCGCTTAAACTGGAAGTAGGCTCATCCATAATAATTAATTTGGCATCTAACGTGATTGCTTTTGCAATTTCAACTAACTGCTGCTGTCCAATACCAAGTGTTCCCAGTTGTTTATCTGCAAGTTTCGGGCTTTGGCCAAGCATCTCCAAGCAGCGCTCAGCTTCTTTGCGCATTGCTTTATGGTTAAGCAAGGACATTTTTCCGCCGTGTTTTAATTCTCTTCCAAGAAAGATATTTTCATAGACCTTCAGTTCAGGAATGACATTTAGTTCTTGATAAATGGTAGCAATGCCTAGTTTCATGGAATCAACTGGGTTATTTAGTGTTACCGAGCTCCCTTCCCAATAGATTTCTCCTGCGTCCTTTTGATGCACGCCTGTTAAAATCTTGATTAAAGTAGATTTACCTGCACCGTTTTCCCCCAGCAGCACATGTACTTCACCCGGTCTTACGTCAAGATCGATTCCCTTTAATACATGGTTTTGAGCAAAACTTTTCTTAATTCCTTTAATTTCGAGAAGGCTCCCTCCACGTACAACCATATATTGTCTCCTTTCTGCAATTATCCATTTTGGCTTTAATAGATTGGTGGTAAAGCGCTCACCCAAACAAGAGAATGGGATTATTATATTTTAAATAAGAGACCATTTGTTTTATCTGAGTAAGCGCTTACTCTATGCTTATATTGTAACCTACTCCTATTGGGGATTTCAATTCTTATTTTTCCAAATTAACAAAAAATTTATTGTATTTTTGGTATATAGTGATAAAGTTAGTGTTATTTTGCTTAAATATTGATACATACTCTTATTATATTTTGGGATATAGTGGTCATCTTATAGTGATGTAATGATTATATTTCTACCTTCGAAGTATCCCATACCTTTAGTTTTTCTAATGAAGTTTTATAATAATCGGTTAGAACCTGAAGATAATCTGGTCCTTTAACTGCTGTAAACGGATTTGGGCCTTCTGCAGTCATCTCCATAATGATCGGCCCAGTATAATTAATTTCATGTAATGCTTCAACTTGACCTTTTATATTAGAATGGCCATTTCCAACAGCTTGACGATTAGAATCAGCTACATGATAAACTCCCAACTTACTTCCTGCTTTTCTTAATGCATCAATAGGGTCTGCTTCCTCAATATTCATATGATAAGCATCTAAAAGAATAGATAAATTCGGACTATTGACAGAATCAAGTAGTTTCAGGGCCTCTTGATTTGTAATAATTTGATGGTTCTCATAGCGATTTAACACTTCGAACACTACTTCGATATTTAAAGCTTCGGCTTTCTTCATCACTACCCTGGAACTTTCTACAAGAAGCACCCAATCCTTCGCGAGATCTCCACTCCCGGTTATTTTTCCCACATCGCCATGTAAACAAATTCGTTTTGCACCTATATCGCTTGCCCAATCCAATAGATTTAAAAAGTAGCCCACTGCCTCTAGTCTTATATCTTCATTTTCACAGGAAATATCCACATTATCAGGTGTAACAGATAAGACTTTTAACCCGTATCTAGACAAGATATTTGCAAGTTCCCCTGGATCTTGCGTAAGATCTCCTTGAACTTCTACTCCATCTACACCAATATCCTTAGCTAATTTACACTTTTCTTCTACAGAAATATCACCAAAAGTCCATAAACATAAACCATATTCTCTACTCATACTACTTCCTCCTCGTTACTAATTTTATTTAATGTTTCTTTTATAGAGTCTAGTACTCTACCATATTTCAGAGTGGATTGAATTTTCAGATTATTATTTATATATGATTCTAGTACTTGATAATACAAAACGCCCGGATACTCACATTTACAAACGGTCTTTAACCTATTTTACTAACCTTACTCTGATTTACATCATATTTATCTCTAAACTCATCCTCTATTTGTTCCAATGTCAGCCCTCTTGTCTCTGGCAAGTTTTTCGCAACAAATAATATCCCAATAAATCCAAACACAGCAAATAAGAAAAAGGTTCCTGATAGTCCGAGTATTCTTAAAAGAGTAGGGAACAATAGTCCTACTAGAAAATTGCAAATCCATTGGGAGCATGTAGCGATCCCCATACTAAGACCACGTAGGCGAACAGGGGCAATTTCAGCTATTACGAGCCATCCTAAAGGTCCAATAAACCCTTGAAAAAAGGCTAAGTATGTTACTGTCAATGTTAATACGATAAATGGTAAAATCGGTGAATCAGTTAGCGCAATATTAGTAATCCCAATCGCTATTAAAACCACTGTAACACCAGTAAAACCTATAAGCAGCATCGTCCGTCTATTCACTTTGTTAAGGAGGGACATACCAACGATAACAGCAATAACGGCAATTAAACCATTTGCTACGTTTGCAATCAAAGCTGTCTTGGTTCCAAAACCAGCATTTTCAAGAATTTGAGTTCCATAATACATAATAGAATTTATTCCCACTAACTGAGCTACTGACCCAACGACAACCCCTATTCCTACCATATATCGAACCCAAGGTACCCTTAAATCTTTTAGTGATGCTTTTTCTACTTTTTGCGATTCTTGAATATGTGTTTTTATTTCATTTAATTCTTGTTGTGCAATACTCTCATTACGAATCATTTGCAGTACCTTTAATGCTTCAGCCATTTTTCCTTTTGAGGCTAACCATCGAGGACTTTCTGGTAGAACAGCCACTCCAAACCATAATGCCACTGCCGGTAAAGTTGCAACAACTAACATATAACGCCAAACATGTCCTGTATCTCCAAAGGCATTTCCAATAATGGCGTTAAAAACATAAGCTAGAAATTGCCCAGTAACAATCATTAATTCATTTCGCGTAACCATCCTGCCCCGATGTTCCGACGGAGACATTTCCGAAAGATAGGATGGTATGATTACCGAAGAACCGCCGACAGCAAGGCCTAGAATGAAGCGGAAAATAATCATTACTGTTGCATTGGGTGCAGTAACGCAGCCCATTGTTGCAAATAAAAAGATAATAGCGAGATACAGTATTAGACTTCTGCGCCCTTTTCGATCTGATAACTGTCCTCCCACTATTGAACCAAAAGCAGCTCCTAACGTTAGAGAACTTGCTACAAGCCCTTCTGTAAGAGGGGTAAGATTTAATTGTTCGGGCTTTGCCATAAATGGGAGTGAACCATTCATAACACCAGTATCATATCCGAATAATAGCCCCCCAAATGTTGATACAGTGGTAATTAATTTCAAAAACTTTTTTGGGTTCTTTTTCGTAAAATGATCCAATTGCACACTCTTATTTGAAATATTCTCCATATAGAAATTCCCCTTATATATATAAGTGATTAACTCTTGGGCAAAACAACTGTAAAATTAATCTAAGAAACAATAATCCTAAAGTAAAACTTCCATTGGTTTTCAAACTGTGCAGCGCTTACAAATTTCTTTTAAGGCATCTCCCTTTTCTATGTAAAATGGAATGAAATCCTGTTCTGATGTGAAACTAACATAATGCCTGGAAAATGGAGAAGATCTTATCTTTCATTCATAGAAATTGGAGCCGTTGAATCACGAACAATCAAGAGAGGAGACATAACTACCCGTTGCATCACTTTATTAGATTGTTCTTTCTTATTGGTAATTTCATCAACAAGCAACTCTACTGCTTTTGCTCCCATTTCTTCTATAGGTTGAGCGATAGTCGTTAATGGCGGGTCACTAAGTTTTGCCAAAATACTATTATCAAATCCTACAATAGATAACTCATTAGGGATTTGTATCTTTAGAGTTCTTGCTGCACGGAAAACACCAAAAGCAAGTAACTCTGTCGAAACAAAAATGGCTGTAGGCCTGTTTTCTTGATTTTCCAATAAATTTAAGCACACTTGTCCACTCTCATCCAAATCTAAAGAACTATATAGGATGGTTAACTCTTCAGAAGATAGACCAGAAGCTTTTAATCCTTCTTTAAATCCCTTTACTCGGTTTTTTATGGAAGGGATATTGATGTTTTCTACGATCATGGCTATTTTTCGATGACCTAACTGTGCTAAATGAGTACCAGCTTCATACCCACCCTGAAAATCGTCTACCATTACTATATGAATGGGTAAATTAGGAACATCACGAGAAAGCATCACAACTGGAATATCACTCTCAATTAATTGTTGAAAAGCGCGCCTATTTTTTAAACCAGTTGCAATGATCATTCCATCAACATATTTTTGTTTCAACATGGAAATATATTCATCTTCTTTGGTACTGTCATTATCAGTACTACATATAATGACATTAAACCCTTTTTTACGACCGTTGTCCTCAATTGCTCTTGTCACTTCAGCCATAAATGGATTAGAAATATCAGGAATCAACAAACCAATTGTTTTCATTGCCTTTTTAACGGAAGAAGCAATACTTGGCTGAAACTGTAATTCATCAATTACTTCCCAAATTCGTTTCTTTGTCTTTTCACTGATACTTCCATTTCCGTTTAATACTTTCGATACAGTAGATATAGAAACATTTGCTTTTTTTGCAACATCATATATAGTTGGCTTCAATGCTAATCTCCCTTTCCCCAATTTCTATTTTTCATTATAAACAAAGTTATTAGGAAAAAGGGCAATTTTTATCCATTCAAACCGTAATTAAAACATCATTTTCTACTTTAACCGGCTTTTTCTCCTTATACGACTCTATACATGCAAGAGCGATTAACAATGCAGAACGGGCATCCTCTCCGGTAATGGAAGTCGGTTTATTGTTCTTTACTGAATCAACAAAATCTTTTAATTCATCTACATAAGCATCAAAGAGCAAGTCCTGATCGTAGCGCAAAGTATTATAACTCGCTCCCTCTTTTGTATACCTAGTCATACTTGATTCGCGAATGCTTCCCATCTGTAACATCCCTTCAGAACCAAAGACTTCCCCACGGACATCATACCCATACACTGCTTGGAAGTTTGCTTCTGCAACAGCAATAGCGCCATTATCAAATCTAACGCTTACAACTGCTGTATCGAGTAAACCTTTATCCTTAAATTCTGGTGCTACCAAAGCATCTGCCATAACAAATACTTCAACTGGTTTAGCATTTGGATTTAGGTATAAAAGTGTATCAAAATCATGAATAAGTGTTTCCAGAAAAATAGTCCACTCAGGTTTATTTGGATTACCTAATGCTGGATCTCTTGTTAAAGAGCGTAATAATTGTGGTGTACCAATTTTTCCAGCAACGATTTCTTCATGCGCGCCTTTGAAGCCTTTTGAAAAGCGACGGTTAAATCCAACTTGTAATGGCACTTTCATCTCCTTAACAACTTGAAGAACTTCATCCGCTTCTTCCAGTGTTATCGCCATTGGCTTTTCACAAAAAACAGCTTTTCCGTTTTTCGCAGCAGCAATAACATTACTTGCATGTGTTCTTGCTGGTGAAGCGATAATAACTGCATCTACATTTGGGTCCTGCATCATTTCAAGTGGATCTGTATACGTTTTTATATTTAATCCTAATTCATTTGCAAATTTTTCTGCAGCACCGGGAAATGGATCTGCTACTGCATATAAAGTAGCATCTGGTATTCGTTTTGCTATACTTTCTCCGTGAAAGGCCCCCATTCTGCCAGCACCTAATAACCCAACCTTTAATTGACTCATTTCATCACACCTCATCATTTTAAGAAATACTTTTTTCTAATTATTATTAAAAAAACTCACTTAGAAAAAACATTTAGGAAAGTTCTTTCCTATATTTTTATTGTAATCACTTACATTAAAATCGTCAATTACTTTTATTTCATTTTTATGAAAATTTTTTAAATTCAATTTGGGATTGATAGCTTACTGGACGCTTAAAGAAAAAAGGCTATTCTTAAGCATTTTTCATACAATACTGGTCTTCTCTTTTAAAAGTTTCGATTACTTTTATACTTCGAAACATCATATGCTTTACCTGGAATGACGAGAAAGAAATTAAACAATACCGGATTTAAGGTGTTTCTTTCAGAATATATCTTTTTTTGAGAACTCACTTTAGGAAAGTCCTTTCCTAACTATACACACTGCTCTCCTTTCTTGCTATGGTGGTTATAAAAAAAGATACAAAGTTTTTTAACTTTGTATCTTTTATCAAAATTTTAGGAATTTGTTGTAAAGGACACATCGACAATTACTAGGCACCAGCCTTACTTTTTTTGATAGATTTTTCTTTTTCCAATTCAGCATGATCTTTCCCCCAAATGATGATGAGGAACGTAGCCATTAGTCCCAGTACCCCGACAAAATAAAATCCTGCTTTAATTCCCAATAGTGAATTAAATATTCCTGCACAAAATGGCCCTACAAAGATGCCTATTGCATAAATAGCCTGGTAGGCACCCATCGCCGTCGCTCTTTTTTCGGGTGTAATTTTTTCAATGGCCAATCCTAACAGCAACGGGAAAATTAAGCCCAATGAAAATCCGCTAAAAATCTGAACGGCCAAAAATAACTCTTTACTCTGAACGAACGGAATCAGTAACGTGAAAACGGACGCAAAGAAAAAGGCCGTTTTTAGGGCATTCCATTCACCCAAAAGCGGAACAAGTACTCTCCCCATAAAAGGAGTCGCAATGGCATGAGGGATCATAAACGCAAACACGATGAAAGTGAGCTCTCTTGCATGAAAGCCAATATGGAGGGCATAGTTGGATGTAAATCCAAACATCGTTGAAAAAATAATACTATGTGCCAAAATCGATAATAGGGCCACCTTCAACAATGATGGTTCTTTTATAACAGTCGCTAATTCCTTCACCTTTAGCGGTTCCCTCTCTATTCCTTCTTTTGATTCAAAAATAAAAAGGGATAGGATCACACCGAGGATGCTGAAAGCTCCAGCTATCCAAAATGGAGCTTTCCAGCCCCATTCACTTACGATTGAACCACTGAAACTCATCCCTAAAAACTGGGCAAGAACGACAATAAATGAAATACTCCCCATTGCCCGATGTACTTCATGATCAGCAAAATAACTGGGATATAACACTGTAAATGCGACCCACGTAGCCGCTGAAATTCCTGCAAGTGCGCGGGCTGCGAGAATCCAACCTAAACTATCTGTTAGTAAAAAAATCACACAACTTAACATGCTGGCCAACATGCCAAAAATGATAAATGGTTTCCTAGCTTTCTTTACATCAGAAAATATCCCAATCGGAAGTCTGCATAAAAGCTGCATTATCCCGTAGCTGCTCAATACCATCCCAATAAATGTATACTTTCCCCCCAATGATTCCATATAAGGTGAAAAAACAGGAACATAGAGAAATTGCGGAAACCACAATAAAAAAGAAACAACAATAAACAGATATTTATTTCTATTCGTTCGTAATGTACTCAGGCATACCACTTCCATTTTATTGATTTAAGAAAAAACCGGGCAAATTTCGCCCGGTTGATTTTATGCTTTATAGCTTGATTTAAATTCTCTAATCTTCGCTTTTACCGTTTCTTTAACAGCTTCCTTACCTGGTGTAAGAATGGTCCGGGCATCATACACTTCCTTATCGTTCTCGAGCACATTTCGAACAGCCTTTGCCCATGCTTGCAAGCATTCTGTATTCACATTAATTTTGGCATGACCTAATTCAATCGCCTTATGAATTTGGTGTAATGGGATCCCTGAACCACCATGTAGGACAAGCGGCACATTGGTTAATTCTGAAATTTCCTTCATTTCGGCAAACCCTAATTTTGGTTCTCCTTGGTAGGGGCCATGTACAGAGCCAAGGGCCGCTGCCAGTGCATCGATGTTTGTTTCTTGGACAAGCCGTAAACATTCCTGTGGATCGGCGTAATTAATGCCACCGATAAGACCATCCTCGTTACCGCCCACGGTTCCAACCTCAGCTTCGACTGTCACACCGTGATGCCGGGCATAGTCAGTCACTTGCTTTGTCATGGCAATGTTTTCTTCAATGGAATAGTGCGAACCGTCAATCATAACGGAGGTATATCCAGCGTCAATGGCCTCCTTACATCTTTCCACACTTTTTCCATGATCAAGATGAAGCGCAACCGGTACTGTAATCTTCTTTTCCTCTACAATTCTATTTACCATCGCAGCTATCGTCTTAAATCCGCCCAAATAATCTACTAGTCTATCGGATGAGGCCACAATTATAGGAGACCGCTCCTCTTCAGCCGCTTCTAGCATCGCTTCTGCCCATTGAAAGCTGTTGATATTAAATTGTCCTACCGCATACTTTTCTTTTTTCGCTTTATCAAGCATTTCTTTCATCGGAACTAACCTTGTTGTTGCGATCATTTCCATCCCACCTCTCTTGTCTGAATTTTCAAACTAATTAAGGCGGATCAAATTCAAGTGAATTTGATCCAACCTCAAATGGATTTTTAGATTTAGTATTGTTTTGCCGTTTCTAATTTTTGTTGTCTTAACTCATATGCCTTTTGGATGCTTTCTTTATTCGATACCTCTGCAACACCGACATTCCACCAGCTATCATAGCCATCAGTCATTGTTTTTGGAAGGACTTTAATATCGATTAGTGTAGAGACTTCTTGCTTCTTGGCATCTTCTAAGGCTGCTTTCAATTCTTCGACTGTATTGACGCGGTAGGTCTTTGCACCATATCCCTCAGCCACTTTTGCATAGTCAATATTGAGGATTTTATTATCATGGGTTCTAAATTCACAGAAATAACTGCCGCCGCCATGATCCATTTGTAAATTGTTGATACATCCAAATCCTGAATTATCAAAGAGGACAACATTGATTTTTTGTCCGTATTGAATAGACGTAATTAATTCAGAATGCAGCAATAGGAAGCTGCCATCACCTACAAGGGAATATACCTCTTTCGTTGGCTCCGCTAATTTTACCCCTAATGCACCCGATACTTCATACCCCATACAAGAGTAGCCGTACTCGACATTGTAAGTATTTGGTTCAGTCGTATTCCATATACGCTGTACATCTCCTGGAAGGGACCCAGCTGCAGTGATGATCACGCTGTCAGGTGAAATGGTGTCATTCACGGCTAGTAAGGCCGTCGTCTGAGCAAGCTCTGTGTTAAGTGCGTCCGCATATTCATTCAATACTTCTTGAGAAAAATGATTTTTAACTTCCGGAAGGAAATTCTCACGCTTGAATGTTACTTGACTCAAACGGTCACGTTCAGCATTCCATTCTTCTTTTAATTCAGCAATTTCACTGCCAAAATCACTTTCATATCCTTCTAATAATGGTGCCAATTGCTCTAATGTTATTTTTGCATCCGCTACGACTTGGAAGGCATCCATTTTATAAGCCTGCAGACGGCTGACATTGATATTTAAGAACTTGGTTTGATCAAAGTCAAATGCAGTTTTTGAAGAAGTGGCAAAATCTGTATATCTTGTTCCAATCCCAATAAATAAATCAGCTTGACGCGCCGCTTTATTGGCTGCCAGTGTACCAGTGATCCCCATTCCACCTAGATTATTTTTGAAATCGGATTCTATTGTTGCTTTACCGGCTTGTGTTTCTACTAATGGGATATTATGTTTTTCCGAAAGCGAGACCAAAATATCACGTGCTTGGGAGTATTTTGCTCCACCGCCAACTAAAATCACCGGTTTTTTGCTTGCACGGATCCGTTCAGCAGCTCCCTTAAGTTCTCGCTCAACCGGCGCTTTACGATCGACATAATGGACGCGTTTTTCAAAGAATTTTTCATCATAGTCATACGCTTCCCCTTCTACATCCTGCGCAATACAAATCGTTGCCGGGCCTGCTTTTCCTGGGTCGGTCATTACTTCAAAGGCACGAAGCAAACTTGGCATTAACTGTTCAGGGCGTGTAATCCGATCCCAATACCTGGAGACCGGTTTTAATGCATCATTTGTCGTTACAGCTAAGCTATATTCTTGTTCTACTTGTTGTAAAACTGGATCAGGCTGTCTGGATGCAAAGGTATCACCCGGGATAAACAATACAGGGATGTTATTGGCCAAGGCTGTCCCAGCCGCTGCGGCCAAGTTGGCTGAACCTGGTCCAACAGACGTCGTTACGGCATAGATTTTTTGACGAAGCATTTGTTTACTGTATGCGATTGCTGCATGTGCCATCCCTTGTTCGTTTTTCCCTTGAATCACCTTTAAATGGCCTGAGTATTGCTCAAGTGCCTGCCCGATTCCTAAAACATTTCCATGTCCAAATACATTAAAGATCCCTTCAACAAATGGAAATTCATTTCCATCAACATGGATATATTGTTGATTTAAAAATTTAATTAATGCCTGCGCTGTTGTTAATCTAATTTTTTCCATGGCTATTCTCACCTCAAACTGTTTGTTCAGCTTTTTCAGATCTTTCCGCAATTAATTGTTCAATTTCGACAACGGTTGGCATCGCTTCTGAAGAACTGTGTTTACTTACCACAATGGCTGCAGAGGCACTGCCATATTTAAGAGCGGTCTCAATATCCTTGCCTGTGATTAAAGCGTATAAGAATGCAGATGCGTAAGAGTCGCCCGCACCAAACGTTTTTAATACTTTTGTTAGATAAGCCTGGCCTCTGAATGTTTCTCCTGATTTTGAATACGCATAAGACCCCTCTACCCCGTGCTTAATCACAACTAGTTCTGGGGAGTATTTAAACAAATGGTTAACAGTCGCTGCGTTGCTGCCTTCTGCCACGTTTTCCATCACATCGAACTCATCACGTGTACCTACTACAACATCTGCCTGCTCCGCCACTAATGAATAATAAACAGATGTTTCTGCAGGTGATACCCATGTATATCCACGATAGTCCAATTCAAAAACAACTTTAACGTCGTGTTTCTTTGCTAGATGAATGGCTTTTAATACGGCTTCACGGGAAGGGCTTTTAGCTAACGCTGTACCTGAAACGAGAAGAACTTTTGCTTTTTTAATATAGTCTTCATCTACCTCAGATGGCTGTAAATAAAGGTCAGCTACTTCATCACGGTACATTAAGATACTGCACTCTTCCGGACTTTTAATCTCTGTAAAGGCTAAACCTGTCTTATGGCCTTCTTGATCAACGACCATGTTGGATGTATCGACGCCAACACCACGCATATACTGCTCAATAAAACGTCCATGCTGGTCATTAGCAAGCTTGCCGATAAATCCTGTTTTTAGTCCAAGCTTTGATGATCCAATCGCAATATTTGCTGGTGAACCGCCTACATATTTTTTAAATGTCATTGTTTCTTCCATTGGACGGTTGTATTCCACCGCGTTTAAATCCATGCATGCACGGCCAATGGCAATAAGGTCAAATTCTCTATCAGAATGAAATTGAACGTTCATTTTTTCATAACATCTCCTTTATTTACGGTTTAGGATCCATTCGTGTGCTGGCTCATTGTGAAATTTCCAAATGCGTGTTGGTCCTGCCATTACATTTAGGTAATAGGATTCATAACCATCAGGAACCCCAACTGGATGGTATCCGGCAGGTACTAACACGACGTCGCCATTCTCTACTGCCATTGTTTCATCAAGAGAACGGTCATCTGTGTATACACGTTGGAAGACAAATCCTTGACGAGGGTTCATTTCATGATAGTAGCTTTCTTCTAAAAAAGACTCATTCGGCAAGTTATCTTGATCATGCTTATGGGGAGGATAGCTTGACCAGTTTCCGCTTTCTGTGAATACTTCTACCACTAGTAAACTATTTGCGGAAGGGTCTGAATCTGGTAAGATATTATGAACTAAACGCTTATTGCTATATTTCCCTCTATTTTCAATTCCATTATCTTCCGCTTTAATTAACATAGTAGGCAATTGATTAAAAGATGGGGAGTAACAAAGAGCAACCCGAGCTTGACTCACAGCCTCCACCTCAAAAGAACGATCATTCGATACATAAACACTATCTGTTGGTTTCTTTTCAAATACGCTTTCTCTAGTACCTATATTTTTAAATGCTTGTTCATGATCGGTAACATTGATTTTCCCTGTTAGTGCGACAATGCAGCATTCTACTTTAGCTAGTTCTTCTGTATATGTACTACCTGGAGTAAGGTCGATTACTTTAAACCCCACATATTCTAATGAAGAATTTTCACTTGTTACTTCATGAACGATGGTTACACCTGGTGACGTTTCTTTAAGATTTGGTTTTCGGAGCAATTTACTCACTTTGTAGTTTCCCCCTATTTCTGTGAATTCTAGTAATGGCTATTATCCTAGCAATCATTAGCAGGATAATAGCCGAATGTTACAGTTGCTGGTAACTTATTCAAATGATGGGGCTTTATAATTAGCTGTAACTACTTTTTTACGTGTATAAAAGTCTACACCGTCTTTCCCGTTTGCAGGTAATGTTCCGTAGAAGGAAGATTTCCATCCAGAGAATGCGAAGAATGCCATTGGAGCTGGAACACCTAAGTTAATTCCAAGCATACCTGCATCGATATTTTCACGGAAGTAACGAATGGCCGAAGCGTTTGATGTATAGAGACATGCACCATTTGCAAATTCTGATTGATTGGCTGTTTCCACAGCTTCTTTTAAGTTTTTAACACGAACGATGGATAGGACTGGAGCAAAAATTTCATCTTTCCAGATGGCCATATCGGTTGTTACATCATCAAAAATAGTTGGTCCTACAAAAAATCCTTCTTCTGGTGTATTTTCCCGGCCATCACATACTAATTTTGCCCCTTCTTCAATACCCTTTTGGATATAACCTAATGTCCGCAGTTGATTTTGTTCACGTATAACCGGACCTAAGAATACGCCTTCATCCAAGCCGTGACCGATTTTTACTTCTTTTGCATTTTCTAGTAATCTATCAAGAAAAGCATCCGCAATTCCTTCTTCTACTGTTACAACCGAACAAGCCATGCAGCGTTCACCAGCCGAACCAAAGGCAGAAGCAATAACATTTGTTGTAGCAAGTTCTAAATCAGCATCATTTAAAACGACTGAATGGTTTTTAGCACCTGTTAAGGCTTGAACACGTTTTAGATTTTGACTTCCGCGTTTGTATACATATTCTCCGACAGGCTTTGAACCAACGAAGGAAATAGCTTTCACTTCTGGGTGGTCTAAAAGTCCATTTACAACATCATGTGCACCGTGAACAATGTTGAAGACTCCTTTAGGAAGACCAGCTTCTTCTAATAGTTGAGCAAGTTTTTGAGCTAATAATGGTGTTCTTTCAGATGGTTTAAGAACGAATGTATTACCAACAGCAATGGCCATTGGGAACATCCAGCATGGTACCATCATCGGGAAGTTAAATGGCGTAATTCCGCCAACAACACCAATTGGATAACGATAATTAGTGATTTCTACATCTGTTGCAATTGTAGTAAGTGAGTCTCCCATCATTAGTGTAGGGGCACCTGCAGCAAATTCCACATTTTCAATTCCGCGTCCTACTTCACCTAATGCTTCAGATAGATTTTTACCATTTTCAATCGTGATAATACGAGCTAATTCTTCTTTATTTTTTTGTAAAAGTTGGTGGAAATCAAATAAGACTCTCGCCCGCTTTTGCACAGGTACGTTTTTCCACTTTTCAAATGCATTTGCTGCCACTTCTACAGCATAATCAACTTCTTCTTTTGTTGAAAGAGGAACCTGGGCAATAATTTCTTTTTTAGCAGGATCGTAGACATCCTCAAATTGCGTTGTTTTACTTTCGACCCATTCACCATTGATATAATTTTTTAGTTTTTCTACTTTCACCATTACATTAGTCATATTTGTGCTTCCTCCTTAAGAATAAAATCATTGTAGTTTTTGAGTACTTTAGAATGTAAGATCCTCTATCAGACTGATAAAACTGGTAAATTACATTCAACTATTTGTGATATATTGGTTATCTTTTGGTTATTTTTGATTTCATCTTAATACTAAAAACGCTTTCAGTCAACTGTTTTTTTAAGATTATTTTGGAAGTTTTGATTATAGTTTACCCGTTAAAAACTGAGCTTCGCCGAAACCAAAGCTCCAGTCAGCTGCCCCATTCGTAACAATGGAGACCATAATATCATTTGGTTCAGTTCCACAATTCTCTGCTAACCCTTGTGCTAATAGTTTATAAAAGGTTTTCTTTTGCTGATCACTTCTTTGTGTACTTGTTATAGTGACAACAATTACATTTCGGCTTCTTTCAAACCCTAACCCAGTGTCTTCAATGATTAGTTCATTTGCTCGATGCTGATGGACGATTTGGTAACGATCTCTTTCAGGGACGCCAAAAGCCTTTACCACAGCCCGGTGAGAAACATCTAGTAATTGTTTCAACTCTTTTTCATCTCGACCCTCTATTAAATCAAATCTAATTAACGGCATTTGATCCCCTCCAATTGGTTTATCAATACCAACCTTTTATTAACTATTGGGTATATGTTGGTTATGTAATGATTATATCATATTATTAATTTGGGATTCAATCAATAATTTCATCTTACTTTAAATAATTGGAATACCTTGGAGCCCAATGACACACAGATTTATAATAATAAGGCTGAAATCAAAAAAGCCTTTCCTCATAATCACTGAGAAAAGGCTTTTTATTTATGAATTTTTTTAATTAAAATCGGAATTTCAATCAAATTCTAAATGATGTAGAGCGCGTCTAAATATATAATCCCTCTTTAATGGATTTCAAAGTTAGTTCATTGGACCACTCTGATCTATCAGGATAGGCGAATACTGAATTGGTTACAATTCCATCAAATCTCATTTCTCTTAATTTCCGATATAATGCTTCAAAGTTTACTTCCCCTTCACCAGGATTCAAATGCTGATGGATGGTTACGTTCGCATTAGGCGGATTAATAATATATCGTAATCCAAAGGCTGCTTTATGATTAAGAGTATCAGCAATTAAAACATGTGCAAGTAAATCCCCTGCTTCCTCTAAGTGTTTCGCTACATCGCCGATCCCATCATCATAAAAGAAAGCATGTGCTACAGAATATACTAATTTAATCCAATCTTTATCAAACGCACGAATCATTCGGATTGCTTCTGTGTTCAACTCAATAAAATCATTTGGATGGGATTGTAGATTTAATTTAATGCCTTCTTTTTCAAAAATTGGCATTAGCTCTTCCATTGATCTTACAAATGCAGCTTCACTTTCTAGTGGGCGACTTTTGTCTCCGCTAAATTCACTGTTCATTAAATCTACTCCTAAATCAGAGGTAATTTCAATACAGCGTTTCCAATTTCTAACGGCAGCTTGGCGTTCCTGTTCATTTGGCGAAGACCATTGTTGAACAGGAAGGACGGAAGAGATTCGAACACCCGCATCTGAACAATATCTTTTTAAATCTTTTATCAACTGCCTATCAACCTTTGGATATTCATAAAACCAAATAAAATCTTTACGTGGAGATAACTCTACCCATTCATATCCTAATCTAGCAACTGCATCGATAGTCTCTTTTAAACTAGTATTGTCACGATAATGTGACGGATCGTAAGCTAAACGCATACTAATTTCCCCTTTCGTTATTGGCAAAGAATATGCCCCAATTTGTTTTATAATTCAATCCAAAAGTAAATACCTCTTTAATACGATTTGCATGAAATCCACTACCCCATTTCTTATAAATTTTTTGGAGTAATACAAACCCTGCAATCCAAAGCGCTTTCATTATTAAAGTGCATCAGAAATTCAAAACGTTATAAAGTTTTGGTTAACTCTTGGTAATTTATAAGTACATATTAATACTAATAGTACCAATAATGCAATCTTTTTTTCTTTTTTTTATAAAAAATGAGAACTAAAAAACCCTTTTTTACGGGGACTGGTCCATAAAAAAGGGAATTTTAACAAGATTACGTTAGTCAGCAATAACTAGCTGAATGCTATTATTCTTAGCATAATCTTTATATGTTTCATTCGGAAATCTATCGGTAATTAAAAAATCAATTTCATCTAGACCGCAATAGGTCATCAATCCATATTTATCGAATTTATCGTGGTCTACCAATAGATAGACCTCAGAACTCCGATTGACAATTGTCTTTTTTAATTCACTTTCCAAAGGTGATGCGTTCGTTACTCCGTTTACCAGAGAGATGCCCGTAGAAGCCATAAAGGCTTTCTTAATATTGTAATCTTTAAATAACTCCATATTTCTTGGATTAACAAATGAATTGGTTTTACGGTCAAGCATTCCTCCGACAGAAATTACAGTTAAATTCTCAACCGGAAGGGCAAGAACGATAAAGTCGATACTATTCGTGAAAATAGTCAGATTTTTTTCCTTTAGAAAATCAAACATTGCAAGAGTAGTGGTACCCGAATCGATAAAAATAAAATCTCCATCTTCCACATAGCTTGATGCTTTTTCTGAAATTAATGCTTTTTTTTCTTGATTTCGTATTTGTCTATCTTGAAACGATTCAAGTTTTTTATGAATAACCGATACCCCGCCATAAACCTTTTTTAGGTCTCCACGATCAACTAATTCTTGAACATCACGTCTAATTGTATTTTTAGATACATCAAAAGCTGCTACCAATTCGTCTAAAGACGCAGATTGATGTTCAATTACATATTCATTTATTTTTTTGATGCGTATTTCTTTAATCATTTCAATTCACCCTAATTCACTGTTATCGCTTACATTATATTTATTCTATCTCCATAGTACCAACAAATAACCAAAACTTCATTATATTTTTATAAAAAGGATGAAATATTTTCTATAATACGTCAAAGAAGTAATTAATTAACGCCAACACTATTCCAATTTTCATTGAGTAATCACAAGTCGGATGGCATTTTTTTTAGCATATTCTCTATATGTTGCATTCGGAAGCCTATCAGTAACTAGATAATCAATAGCACCTAAACCGCAATAGGTCATTAACCCATATTTATCGAATTTATCGTGGTCAACCAATAAATAAACCTCTGAACTTCTTTTAACAATTACCTTTTTTAATTCACTCTCAAGTGGGGAGGCGTTGGTTACCCCATTGGTTAGGGAGATACCAGTAGATGCCATAAAGGCTTTCTTAATATTGTAATTACTTAGAAGGTCCATATTGTTATTGTGTGGGTTACCGAACGAATCGGTTTTTCGATCCAGTAACCCCCCGATTGAAATAACATTTAAATGGTCGAACGGAAGAGCACGAACAATACAATCAATACTATTCGTAAAAATTGTCAAGTTCTTGTCCTTTATATATTTGAACATCCCAATCGTTGTAGTTCCTGAATCTATGAAAATAATATCACCATCTTTCACATAGCTGGCTGCTTTTTTTACAATAGATGCTTTTTGTTCTTGATTGCGTATTTTTCTGTCTTGAAATGACTCCAGTTTCTTATGAATGGCAGATACACCGCCATAAACTTTTTTCAATTCTCCGCGTTCCACTAGTGTTTGAATATCACGCCTGATTGTGTTTTTCGATACATCAAAAACTGACACCAATTCGTCTAATGATGCAGATTGTTGCTCAATAACATATTCATGAATTTTTTTAATACGCTTTTCCTTTATCAAACCATTTCATCCCCTTACAACCACTCATAACATTATTTTAATAAATATATTACCAAAATATTATCAATACTTCACTACAAATTTGTATTTAAGATATCCTTATAGGTATCTTATGATGAAGTTATAAACTTATTTAGCTTCTTCAGTATCAAGAAATGCAAAAAGGCAACGCCCCGTCGGGTAAGTTGCCTTCCAGCTACTGAGTTATCACTTCTCTGATAGCTCTAATTGATTGACCTGCATTATCAATAACTACATTGGCTTATCTCTATTCAAGTTCAAGCCTTCATTTGTAAAATGAATGTATAAAATTCGCATAAGTCTTCGCCTTTAGACCAGAATGATGTTTTCCATATACCTTCAGAACCTTTTGGGCTGAAAAATTTGTCACCCTTAGGCTTCTTCTTTAAAAGGATGTCTTTAAAGTGTAAAAACATATCTTCAAAACCCAATTACTATTATTATATGTTTTTATATAACTATATTAATAGGAAAAATCATCAATCATTATATTTTAAATATAAAGAAACTGATTACATAAGGGTGTTTTTGCATGGGTTCAGCGGATTATGCTTGATAAATCCCTCCTATTCGCAAAACAAAAACAATTAATTAAATAAATAGCATTTTAAACGTTTAAATAAAAATGATTTATTTATACAGAAACCATTGTAAATAGATAATTAAAGGAGTTGGAAGGATGGATACAAAAGTTCGTTGGGGAATTTTAAGTACTGCGTACATTGCTCAAGATGAATTACTTCCAGCATTTACGGATGCATCTAATGCAGAAGTAGTTGCAATCGCTAGTTCAAATAATAAAGTATACGAAATTGCTTCAAAATTTAGGATTCCTAAGATTTACGGGACTTATGAGGATTTGTTAGATGATCCAGATATCGATGCAGTTTACATTCCTTTGCCAAATGCACTCCATTCAACCTGGGTAAAGAAAACAGCTGAGAAAGGGAAGCATGTCTTTTGTGAGAAACCCGCAGCCTTGACTGTAATAGAGGCAAAAGAAATGATCGAAGTATGTAAGAAAAATAGCGTTATGTTTATGGAAGGTTTTATGTATCAATTTCACCCACAACATAAAAGAGTAAAAGAAATTATTGCTTCCGGTGAAATTGGTGAAGTAAAGATTATGAGGGTGAGCCTTTCTTTTTTCCTTGAGGATCAAATTGGAAATATTCGAATGAATCAAAAATTAGGTGGAGGCAGTATCTATGATGTCGGTTGTTACTGTATTCATTCAATTAGAAATATTTTAAATACCGAACCTAAACGGGTATTTGCTTCAACTCAAAATGACATATCTAATCAAGTAGATATGTCAGTAACGGGAATAATTGAGCTTGAAAATGGGATTATTGCAGAGTTTGTTTGATGCTGCAATGGACCGAACAAGAGTGGGTCAATATGAAATTATAGGGACAAAAGGCACCGTTCAAGTGCCAAGAGCCTTTATCCCTCAAAATGGAAATGCCCATGTTATTATAGTTGATGAAAGTGGAAATTATAAGGTAGAAAATTTATACGGACAGCAATATACGTTAGAAGTAGAGTATTTCTCTCAATTAATATTAGAAGGGAAAATGCAAGAGAATCTTTTAGAAGATACCATTCAAAATATGATTGTTATTGAGGCGTGTTTTAAGTCTATTGAAAAAGTAACATTTATAAATTTATCATTAGGGGGCCAGCTCCATGCCCGTAAAGCTAAGGAGCAACTCTTCTAAAAAAAATGATGAATTGACAAAAGAAATGAAGTGTTTGAGAAGAGGAAGTTATCTATCATAAATTTATTTTTAAGATCATCCGAATATGTGATAGCTAAACTGCTGACACGCAGCACATTTGGAATGTAGTAAAGTATCCTACTAAGTAGTCTCTTACATATAAATAAGGGATAAATCATTATAAAGATTTATCCCTTAATATTGCTATTTCCTTTGTAGATACTCCAAAGGAGAACGGCTAAGAATAATAAACCTCGCCTTTTATTAATAAAATTTCATATGACTTTTCGAATATATACTAAAACCTAAAACCAGTAATATCATTGCTCAATTATGTTTTGGTATAGATTTTACTATATATTTAGCACTTCTCTCTGCTTCTTCATACTTTAGTCGGTCTGTTTTTATGATTTCAAGAAAAAGTTCCCGGAGTTAAGAAAAGTCCGGTCGTGTTTTCCAACCTAAATCAATAGCAATGTATAAATATCCTCTTCAGTAAACAAAAGCATCTAATCAATAAAGAATATTCCGCTTTCCTCCTTCATTTGAAAATGTTCCTCTCATTATTCTCTTTACACCATTCCTCTTAATCCTTTTCTTGTTTATCCCCTTTTATGGTTTTTCCTTGCATAAGTACGTCATGCTTTAATCAAAAAAATCTCTCTGCTTTGCAATGAGATTTTTTATACACACGGCCACACTTTTTATTTTTTTAATATCAGTAGTGAACAGCACTCAACATGTTTTGATTGTGGAAACAAATTCCCCAATTATAACTGCGTTTTTAATCGACAGTTTTGTCGACTACAATAAAAGAGACAGAATTATTTCTGTCTTTTTAAAACATATAAACCGCTTATTTTTAATAGAGGAATATTCCGGGAACAATAATAATTGAGAAGTCTACAAGGTGCACTTAACTCCTTGGTGGGGACCAAGGTTTAGTGGCTAGTTGGGGTGAATTTAACCTTAAGAAACATGAAGAAGTTGCTTTTCGATTAGACTGTGGGATTCAGGTGATTTACTCGAAGCATTGTTCAAAAACTATTAACGCCTACCAGATTCAAATGGTGTTACTTTTAAAAGTTGAAAATAGCTACATTTTCCTCCTTTTAGTATCTTAAAGCAATGTTCTTTATAAATTCTCATTCCAATAGGTTCATTGTTCTTTTTCATAAAATCTATTTTTTAATTTAATATTAATGATGATATGATCGTCATAATTAAATATAACATACAACATAAAACATATAACAAAATACAATACAACTTATATGTTATTATATATGTTATTTTTATTATTAAAATATTAGAAAGAAATACATCTCCCATCATACCACTGATGTGCGTAATTTATAGTAAGTCGATGCCAAACAAGAATTCATCACAAATATAAGATGCCTTTTATTAAAGATAAGTAGCTTGGTGTAATTTAGATTCATTTCCTCCTTTTAGCAATATTAAGAAGAGGCTCCAAGGAAAATTACTCCCTACAGTGGGCTCCTAAAAACAGGAGCCCATTGTATTTTAATAAGTTAATTGTTCTGCCTCTTTTCCATAAATACACCTCCTAAAGAGATTGTCACAAAATCAATTTACAGTACTATTTGAGGGTATTAAATAGGGCGGCCATCACAGCCACTCTTAACTAACGGTCTCTCAAACTTTCCTGCAGCTGAACAATAAAAACTATCGTTGAATACATTTTTTATCCGTTAAACTAGCTTTCCTCATAGTACTTGGAGTATATTAACTAAATATAATAGGTTGTTTTTGGTGTTTATGAGTAAAAGGGGTGTATAATTCGGATGTTAAAAATTGAAGTGCCAAGAATTGAAAAGGTTATGATTAGCGAGGATGCCAAGTATGGAAAGTTTGTCGTTGAACCACTCATGCGAGGATTTGGAACGACACTTGGCAACTCATTACGTCGCATCCTTTTATCTTCACTCCCCGGTGCCGCTGTCACTACCATACAAATAGATGGGGTGCAGAATGAATTTTCAACTATTGATGGGATAGAAGAAGATGTAACAACTATCATTTTGAACATAAAAAAATTATCTATGAATATTCTCTCTGACGATGAGAAAGAATTGATGATCGATGTACATAGAACCGGTACAATAACAGCTGCTGATATTTCTCATGATAATGATGTAGAGATCTTAATCCCCGATTTGCATCTTGCTACCCTTAAAGAAGATGTACATTTTAGAATGCGCCTAACTGCAAAACGTGGACGTGGTTATGTTCCTGCAGAGCAAAACAAACGTGGTGGCCTTCAAGTAGGAGTCATACCAATAGATTCAATCTATACACCGGTTTCACGCGCCAGTTATTTAGTTGAGAACACTCGTGTAGGTCAATTGGATAGTTTTGAAAGGTTATATTTTGAACTTTGGACTGATGGGAGTTTAGGGCCCAGCGAAGCCATTTGTGAAAGTGCAAAAATGTTTAATGAACATCTTTCTATTTTAGTAGGACTTAATCCTGAATCACAAGATATCCCAATTATGGAAGAACAAGAAGAAGTTTCAAATGAAAAAGAAATACTTAAACTGACTATTGAGGATTTAGACTTTTCTGTTCGTTCTTTCAACAGTCTAAAACGCAGTGGGATTAATACTATTCAAGACTTAGCTAATAAATCCGAAGAAGATATAAGAAAATTACGTAACTTAGGACAAAAATCTTTAAAAGAGATCTTAGATAAATTAGAAAGTTTGGGTATTATCGTAGGCAAAGATGATTAAAATCCATTATTACAATAATATATAGAAATTAGATTGATGTTTAAGTGGACTGATTTCAGCCCTTTCCGAAACACCTGTATGAATATCGTAAAAAAACGAAGACAATTAATTAAACATTTTAGGCATTAACCCAAGAAACTTTCACACATCTGACATAATATAGAACAAAAAATTTGTACTTCAGCCAGTTATTTTAAAAGGCATTTAGATAAAAGGTTTGGTGTAATTTAGTCATATTCCCCTTTTTTACCAGTAATAAAGAAGCAAAATAAAAAGGCGTTAATTCCTTGACCCCAAGGAAAATTACTACATGCTTTGGACTCCCAAAAACGGGGGTCCATTGTATTTTAGTAAGTAAATTACTCGGCCTCTTATCATTAAATAACCTCCGAAGAGATTGTCACTATAAACAACCCTTCCACATGTACTCACCTCGTAATATATTACTCTACGACAGCAACTACGATAACATCTACGATTGCAATCCGCTCATACTCGCCAGGCTTTACTTCAACACAATTTATAACTATGATATTGTTAACTTAAATAAAGATATAACATACATTTTGACGAATACAACATAAAATAATATAACTTATGTGTTGTCATATATGTTATTTATATTATTAAAATATTTAAGAGATTAACAAATCCCATCCTATCGACTGTTTCCGGAATATACTGATTTACAATGATATCTCCAATTAGCTGATTGTTTTGTTGAATTATGTTGATGGTGTCTCTTTTGTTCAGCGGTAAAAGCGGAAATACTAACTCAGCGAATTGATATGTTTCCTCTAAATGAGGATATCCAGATAGCACAAATGTATCGATACCAAGGTCGAATATTCCTTCATCTTCTCTGCCACTTGTGTAGGATTGCAAACAAGTGCTGCTTCAGCTCTACCACGAACGAGACCAACCACTGCCCAAAGGTTCGGCTGATTTCTTCTAGCGTCTCTCTTTCTCTTTTAGGACGTCCTCCATAACTGTGTTAACGTTGTCTCATTTTTCCTACGCCATGGACACAATTCTCTCTTTTTGTTACTAGGTGTAGGCACCGGTATTACTATCTATCATTGTACAACCCTATTGGTTTCTTTTAGGAACTCACATAGCTGAAAAGATATTTAGGCTATAATGCACCAGCCATGGCCCAACCCGTACAAATGGAGTGCAAATTGTTCCACCATACTCATGATTTGATTCGTAACCAAAATATGTAGATAAGGTATGTTTCATTTTATTGCTCTCTCAAATTACCAATTTTAATTGTTTGAATAGTCCGAAAATTATTGGTATACTAGAAAAAAGGTTAAGGAGTTGATTTCTTATGGAAAAGAATTTGCTTATTTCACCACAACCTGAAGTAAATGTCATGGATTCTCTAATTGCTGAAATGGTGTTAGACAAATCCCTACGTGATTTCCGAAAAGAGAAAATTCAAAAGAAAATCGACCTGTCCTTACGAGACAAAAATAAAGCAGAATTCCTACGATTAACAGAGGAATTAAAGAAAGTTTCTTAAAATTGTTTTATGTAATCGCTCTTAAAAGGATCTTCCAGTGGAAGATCCTTTTATACTGCTTATTGAGCTAAACCAGCACCCGTTTGTTGGACCCGGAGTCACCTTCGTTTATCTTTTTAATAGAAATCTTCTTGCAACTAGTTTTGTTGTTCCTCCCATAGCCCCGATCATTCCTCTTCCAGAACCCGATGAATACCACATGTTCCTAAGTACAGACGGACTCTTAATGAGGAGAATACAGCAACCCATTAGTAAAAGAAAATTAAGAAACGTAATATTTTCATTGATTAAAATACTTAGAGCGACTACGAATAAAAAAATTTTCGCGATAATAGTAACAATCTGACTTAGTAATTCACGCCACCAGACACCCAAGTATTCATTATCATCAGCAATGACTGATACACAAGCTAAGGGAGATAGTAAATATAGGAACATGATATCTGCATGGAATACTGCAACTGAAAATAAGAATGCTATAAATGCTACTGCAAATACGGATAGTAAGATAAGGAGTGCAGCACCCTGAAAATGGAGCGTGTCAAAGTTATTTGGATCAAACATATCATTGATTTTTTCCTTGCTAACCTTACTTCCTTCTCCAATCATCCAGTTCCCCATGTTATAGGCGACCTGTTCTAACAAAATCTTCTGAATGAAGGGCATTGCAGGGATCAACAAGGCACTTTTTAACGTATTAACAATAACGGGTCCGTATGAAATGGCATCTCCTGCAGCGTTCTTTGACATGACTTCGATGATCTTATATAAAACAATGGTTACTGCTATTGTTGAGGTTAGGGCAAGCAAGAAATTATTGACTGTAGTAAAGAACTGAATTTCAGGATTTTGTTTTAGTAACAAATCATTACACATTAGAAGTGCCCATTCAATGAAGTCTTCTAACATCCCTTGAATAGCCTCAACAATTTTCTCCTTAAAATTAAACAAGTTTACTCACCTCTTATTTAGGGTCTTCAACTTTTACAATTTTCCAAACACCTTCCTGCTTTTCTAGGGTGATTAATTTATGATCAATCTCGTAACGTTCCATATCAAAAGTGAACTTTTTTTCAGTTTCATTTAAACTGACACTTTTTACTTTCGCACCTTGACTAAATAATAAGTTTGATTTTGTTTCACCGTTTGGTAGGTCTTCCGCTTTGTTTACAGTTAATATATATAATAGTAGTTTTTGACCTTTTTCGCTTAGATCCTTAGAGATTGCCTTAGCATTTTTCCCCTTAATTTTCTCCCATGCAATTTGATTTGCTTCATCACGTGTTTTTGCTTCAGCTAACTTTTCTTCATCATTAAAGGAAGTTAAAACACTATTCATTACCTTTGTAGCTTTTTCTTGCTCAACCTTTGGATCAAATTGATTTCCACTTCCATTACAAGCTGCAAGAAATGTACTTACCATTAATACAAGTATAAGCATTGCTATTTTTTTCAATTTAAAGGGCTCCCCTCTTTTGATGGATTAACGCTTGGAGTTGAATTCATTTGAGAAAAAAAGCTCATGGCAAGCTCTTCTTGCTTTTCTGCCTCTTTCTCAGCTTCTTTTATTTGTTTTTCATGCAATTTAATCTCAGCTTTTTGTAACGCTACTTTCCACTCATCCGATTCAATGTATTCTTCGTATTCCCCTTTTTTCTCTTCAAACCAGTGTAACACCTCTTGTGAAGGGCTATTTTGATAGTCTAATTGACTAACATAAAATGAGTTTGTAATATTTGGAAACAAGAGATATTGGTACGCCTTTTTCGCCTTTATTGGGTGTTTTCCAGTAATGATAATAATGCAATCATCTTTATGCATGGTTAGAATTTCATCTTCATTCATTAGGTTCCGTGCTGCATATGAGTAACTAGATGAAGAAGAAGTACTTGATGATTTCCCTTTAGATTCTGAAGACGAACCTGTCTCTACTTTAGCGGTTGTTTTCCCCATTAACTGTGAAAAGTATTTTGCGGTTGTTTCGTTTACATTCCCTAAGCAAATTTTTGTTCCACAGTTACCTAAAATGGATTCAGCTTGTTCCCGCCCATATTTTTCTTGCAATTGAGTTATGTTTTGAACAATCGTAAGAACACCAATTCCGTACCCACGACAGGTTGCTAAGAACCTTTCATAGTCCGGAAACTTCCCTAAATTCGGGAATTCGTCTAAGATAAAAACCACAGGATGAGGGAGTTTTGCCCTGTTTTTAGCCCCTACTTTATACAATTCCTGAAACATTTGATTAAAAAATAAATTAATTAGGCCTTCCCATGTAGAATCCATTACAGGAATAATGACATATAAAGCTATTTTCCTTTTTCCCACATCTCCTAAGAAGAAATCTGAGAAACTCGTAAACCGTGAAACCGAACTGGAAGTAAAGTCTCCAATTGTGGTGAGTAAAGAAATGATAATGTTTGCGCGAGTTTTTTCTTGGGACTTTTTAAAACCTAACTCATATGCTCTTCTTGCTGGATGCGATTTATCTAGTCTTAAAAATTGCTCATCTAATTCACTAGCACCATCATTGCTTTCTTCTGGATCAAATTCTTGTAAAAAATCCAAAACACCTTTCATGTTCCGTTGATTGGGCGGCAACTCGTGAACCGCATACAAGATTAATGCTTTTAACAAGCTAAATTGAGCATTGTACCAAAAATCTTTTCGTTTAGGATCATTTTTAGATGCAACAATCGCATTGGCCACCGTGGATGCCTGGATTTCCTCCCTGACATAATCAAAAGGATTATAGCGATCTGAGTACTCCATTTCTGAAAAATTCACCACATGAACTTCATATCCTTGCCTTCGTTTAACCTCAGACGTCATTTCATACACCTCACCTTTGGGATCTGTAACGACTAAGGAACACTCTTTTTCGTGTAACACATTGGTTACGACATATCCTTGTGTTTTGGAGGATCCTGGACCACCGGCTACAAAGTGATTTCTGTTAGGAAGGTTTGAATTTGTAGGCTGGACAATAACCGCATGATTCAAAATACCAGCTATGATTCCGTTATTGTCCATGTAATTTACAGCCATTTTACTTCTCCCCTTTCGTATCTAGCATACTTGCTTCAAGATCTTTCATAAGTTGTTTTATTGGAACCCTAATTGTCTCGCCATGTTTAAATATTTCATGCTTGTGAGCGAATCTACTTGATCCATGAACACCGTATTTGTCTGCTAACTGATATTTACCTTTGGCACCTTTCATAAAAAAAGCAGCATAGAAGGATAAAAGGAGCACTGCCACACTACCTAAGAAGAAAAGCGGATTTTTCTCTTCAACCATAAGTGTAGAACTCTCAATCGGATGCAGCAGGTTTTCTGTTATGAAATCCATATATGGGGCACCAGATATATTTGCCTTGTGTACTGCAATAAATGGGAGAATTCCAGCTATATTGATTACGACCAGTTCTAGAAGGACCAATAAAAAGATCGTTAACAATAGTCGAATACCAAACATTTTCATGGGTTTCTCTCCTTTTGGATTACCTTTTAATCACTGCATAACTAGTTCTCTTCAAAGGGTTCGAAAGATCCCATTAACTCTAATTTATCAACTAACCATCTATCTCCGCTTTGAGCAAGCGTTACTTCATACATTTGGTTTTTTCTTGGGAATTGGCTTCCGCCCACTGAGTATTGTGTTTCCATGTTTACAAGAGCTATTGCTTGGTTCTTTTCAACCGCACTTAGATAGACATTTAAAGCCTGCACCTCATTTTTGAATTCAATTTGTGTACTTCCCATTTCTCCAGAAGCTTTTAGTTTTGAAATGACGGACTCTGCTAGTTTATCGCGGACCTGATCAAAACGGGCAGCATAATTTTTGTTATCGTAATTAAATAATTCTCTAAAAGTTCCATCTACAAAACTTTTAATCTCTTCACTATGTTCAATTTCATAAAAGGCTTCATTCTGTTGAAAGGTAGTAAGTGCTTTTTCCTTTTTATGCGATTCGTTTTTTAACTGAACCATCTGTTTTTTGGTTTCTTTGTTTATTTCCTCTGCTTGGGTGACCATTGTTCTTTGACCAATGTACATAAATCCCAAGATCACATTTGCTAAAATAGATATTCCAAGCAGAACAGCCAATAATTTAATCAAGGTGTTTTCCTCCTAATGGATCACTCTACCAAAACCAACCAGATGGGATTGCCAGTAAGGAGAATTAATGTCATGGTTTCCTATACCTGAACCATTTGAATCAAACATTATTCCGTTTCCCATGTATATGCCTATATGTGTGATGTATTTGTCGGTCTCATATGTACCAGTATAAAAGACAAAGTCGCCGGGCTTAGCTTCAGCAGGTGAGATTTTTGAAGATACATCGTACTGTTCCTGAGCTGTTCGAGGTAGTTTTATGCCAGCCTGAGCAAATGTCCATTGTGTAAAGCCTGAGCAATCAAATCCTGTATTAGGGTATGCACCTCCCCATACATAAGGCCAACCTACATATTTTTGTGCTTCTGAAATAATCACATTAAATGCTTGTTCCCCCAATGGAGAAACATCTCCACCACCTACAACCATACTGGTAGGCATTAGATTTTCCATCACTTTTTGTACATATGTAAAGTCGCCGTAACAGTAAGGCGCTCTCCAATCCGAACAGCTCCATCCTAGTTTGCTAGATTGACTCAAGGAGAACGCTTGAGCTAATTCGACTGAATGTTTCCCTCCATTTGAGGCAACAAAATTAAGGTAACCAGAACCAAAGTTATAAGATTGAACGATAGCAGCAAAATCAACTCCAGCTTTTTGCCCTTGTTTTAACACTGATTTAAAATGTTGAACACCTAAATTGACGGACATCACAGGATCTTGTATAGAGTTGGGTGGCAACCCAGCAGATTCGGAACTTTGCATAATATCTAACGTTTGAGAATTCCCTAATTCTTGATACATAAGAGCTAGAAGGAAATCTGTGTATTCTGGTATTCCATATTTGGACGTATATTCACTAATTAATCCTCTCCATTGCGCAATATTTGGTGGGACATCAGCTGCGCCAAATGGTGAATTAATTTTCTCAATCTGTTGTTGTTCAGAGGTATTCATTCCAAGTAGCAAACCGGACATGAGTATGAAAGCAAAAACGACTCCTACCGTGATTTGCCTCCAGTTCCTAATAACAAAAACGGATCCCTTCACAGCCACTAATGCTGACACTTATTTTCACCACAATTCTTTATTGATTTTCTCTATCTCAGCTTTCGCGTTTTCAAGTTCCTTATTTATGGGATCAAGCTCTTTTTGTTTGTCCTCTGGTGTTACGTTTTCGTTAATCTCTTTTATTTGTTGTTCTAAGGTAGCAACTTGATTTTTCAATTCTTTTTTTCTTATAGCACTCTCTAACTCTTTGCTTTTCAGCCTTTCATTTAAACTTCTAGCATCTTCAAGATCTCCATGTTCTGTAAATGCTTTGCCTATACGAAGCAGTTGGTCTTTATCTTTTGCAAATGCTTGCATTGATAACAAAGTGCTGTAATCATAAGTTAGTATTTTCTTTTCGATCTCCAAATAATCACTTTCAGCTTTTAACCCAAGTATTTCATCCTTATTATTCACTGTATATAAGGCCTCCACAGTGGGTTTAATTAAACGTTTATCGGAATCAATCGCCTTTTGATACTCACCCTTTTTAAGGTACACAATGGCAATCTCTTTATTACTGCCATTATTTTTTTTCAAAAAGGAAATGGCTTCATCGAATTTTTCTTCACTGAGCATTTTATAAAACTTTGATTCTTGTTCAGCCTTTTTAAGTTCCATCGCATGGACCGATTGAATTCTATTTACTGCTGATTGGTTAAGAAAAAGAGCTAAAACAAAGGCAGAAGCACAAATCCCAATCGATATACCCGCCATGATCCTCTTTTGCTTCTTGGTTTTTTGTTGTTCCGTTTCCAATCCGATGAAATGATTGGTTTCTTCCTTCTGCAGTCTCTTGGAAATCAATTCTTTCAAATCCTCAACAGATTCAGCATTGTCAATTCTAAATAGAAATTCATCTTTTTCCTTCTTTAAGAGATTACCTTTTTCTCGTTTATATTTTTCATAGGTGAAACGTGAAAACATAGAGATAATTAAAATTTTATACTGTTCCAGCTTTTCTATATGGTTATCATAGGGTAACCATTGATTGCTTCTATATAGAAACTTTAGTGTTTTCATATCTCTAAAGAAAATATTTCTGGGATGCATCAATACTATCTCTTTTACTTTATTTAACGGATCCATCTCCAACAACTCTTTTACTAAGGCCAGACGCAGTACACGAGAATATTCTTTTGCTTTAATAAGTGGTTGGTAATCTTCCTCCATCACATAGTTGAGAATAAATCGATGTTTTCCTTTTTTTATATCACTTAGAGAAAAGAAATCAGGTGAATCTTCTTGAAGATCTTTTAAATCTTCAATTCGTTCAGCCAACACCTTGTTTTCAGGTATTTCCAAACGATAGTGGTTATTTTGATGAATAAATAACGTTCCGAATTCGAATAATTGGATTTTCACCATAATTTCCTTCCTTTACAGAACAAAATTTCGGACTTCCTCTTTTTCAATTGGAGTCATTTCGTTCCTAGCTTCATAGTCTGGGATTTCGTCAGGATCCAACCCATACTTTTCAAAATATCGTTTTTTATTCCAAAGACGAAGTTCTTCTTGTGTAAGCTCCACCCTGATAAAAGCACGTTGAGATCCATATGTAATTAACGCTTCTCCTTGTCGTTTTGCACGTAATAAGGAAATCTCTTCATCAGAAAAGGATAGATTAATCTTTTTCACTACATCGTCTACCCCTTTATTGTCTAGACCAAAAAATACTTTTGTATGACTGTTTTCAATCATGGCAGCCCCCAGGTTATCAGTGGTATCAAGAACATCGATAATTTGTTGTGTACCTGCGATCGCTCCAGCATTGTATTTCCTAAATCGTTTATAGGCTTGATAGAAAAACCTCATAGATTCAGGATTTTTGGATAAGAAGTGAAACTCATCAATAAATAAATAAATTAACTCATCTTTTGTTTTTGTTACTTCGTCCCAGAGAAAGCCGAAAATGTTAAAGTAACAGGCCGCCTGTACATCTACTTCATTTTGAAGTGATTTTAAATTAAAGGAAAATAAGGAATTATTGATATTCACGTTCGTGTGACCATTAAATAATGAGTTTGAGCCATGAACATAACTTTCTAATATAAAATAAAAATCTTGGATTTTTTCATACCGTTCGATATCATTTTCCTTTAGTTCCCCTAAATCATTGTAAAAATCTTGAAGAATGGGATAGTCAGTGGCTTTCAGATTTTTAAAATCAATCTCTTCATTGATTGAAAAGCGATTATAAAGATGGGTTAGTGTTTTGTCTAAAATACTAGACTCAACCTGTGTTAAATCGGCTTTTAATACTTTAAAAAACGCCTTAAGGCGTTGAACCTTCTGTTTGACAAGGTCTCTAACGAATTCTGCATCCGTGTTAAAATCTTCGGTGTCTGTAATTTCTGTTGAAAATATCTCCAAGGGATTGATCTTTGTCCTACTATTACTGCTTAGGTGGACTACTTCTCCACCTAGGCTTTTCACGATATGGGAGTACTCACTTTCCGGATCAATGATATATACTTTTATTCCCATTGCGTAGCAGCGAAGAATCTTCTGAACCATAAATGTAGATTTACCAACACCGGAAGTTCCGATAACGACCATGTTTTGGTTTAATGTACGCTGCGTATCTAAATAATCAATCGCTACTAAGGAATTGGTTGTCTTATTAATCCCTTCCACCTGAGCCATTGGGGAAAGGTAGCAAATTTCGGAATCATCAAATGGAAAAAAAGAAGAGGCAGTTTCACTGTTGCACATCTGATAGGTATAATCTTTTAATTGATTATCTCCTAAGGGTAAAGCGGACCAGAAAGCCATTGGTGCAGCATAATGAGGGTTTAAAGCTTTCATTCTTAATTTTGTACAAATCCTCTGAACATTGTCCTCTAAAGTCTTCAAATCTTCTAGGGATATTGCTTGTATGAAAATGTACGTGTAAAGGTACATAAAGCTGGAACGGTTTGTTAACACCTGATTGAGTTGGTATCTGGCACTATCAAGTTCTGATTGTACCCTGATACGCGTAGCTGGATCTCTTGTTTTTAAAAGTTCAGCCTCCTTATTTTTAATAGAGTCATTGTAATAACTAATCATCCCTTCAGAGTTAGCAGGCTCTAAATATTGGACAAAAGAAATGTTACCCTTCAAGCGTTTCAAGTCTGATAGCCAGTTTCCTTTTTGCTCTTTGGGATAAGAAACAACGGCCAGCACTTTAATGAAGTTCCCTCCACTTTCTATGAAACTCTTATTTTCCTTCCAAACAAACGGATAGATAGAATTAAGTTCCTCGGTCTCTAACACTCCTTGTAGGAGGTCTGGAAATTGTTGCATCTGTTCTTCTTGTTTATTTTTACGATTTCGTGATGGAAAAAGTGTTGCTATAGAAAATGGCATGATTTTCTCCTTCCAGAGTGGCTAAACGTAAAGTTTCGACATCTCAAAATCAAAGTAACGGTAAAGCAGTATTAACGTATCTTTCTCTGATAATTTTCTAATTGATACATCGTAAGTCTCAAAAGTAGATTGTAAAGAGTTTGATATTTCCTCCACCTTTTTTGTTAAAATACTCTCCGCACGTTCTAAATCCTGAAAAGATCGTTTACTCATTTTCTCCCTCATAACAATAAAGTGTTGTTTTGTGGACATTTCCTCTTTAACCCTGATACCTTGGAAGTGATCTATATATGAAGCAATTAATTTTCGCTTATATTCATTTCTAGCACTGTCCTTATTTTCAAGTTCTTGAAGATATCGTTTTTTCCAACCTAAATTGTACGATCTCAAATCCACAGGTACAGTCATAGAGATGGTTTGTAACTGATCGTGGACTTGGCTCATTAAAAAGGATCCATAGTCTTCAAATAATCGATTCTGTTCATACTCAGCTAATAAATCCATATTGATACCACTTACTTGAAAAATGGAAACTAAGTACCCATTTTTCAAAAGCACATAATCCTTATATATACCTTCTATCACGCTTAGATCTTGAATCGTTTTTTTTCCCTTATTTACAAGGGTTTCCACTTCAAAGTCAAACTGTGTTCTATCTATTTTCATTTTGTTGTTAGCCATGAAATTCATCCCTTTTATTTGGTTTCATAAAGAACAACTTCTGTCTACTGTTGTAATTAAAAATTAGTTTCAAATAGTTACTGTAGGTTATATTTGATCGAGATGTAATGGGACGTAAAACTGCAAAAATAAAAGAGACTAATAGCACCAATGCGACAAAGAACATTTTGACCATCATAAATCCTAATGAGTGTGGTGGGATAAGCAGGATGACTGCTGCCAAACAAATTGCCGGCAATATAAATTTTAAAAAATTTGATATCGATAAGCCTTTCACAATGTTATAAGATCGATCTACATTATCAGGGAAAACAAATGTTTTCCCCTTTCGATAATCTTCTTGTCCTAATAATTCTTTTAGAACTGCTCTCACTTCTTCTTTTGAAGTCATAATAATCCCCTCTATTTAAGCGAATAACCCATATACCCAAGGAACTATCCATACAAGAGCAGATGCTAGCCCTACACCTGCAAGTGCCATTCCTACCCCTCGGAACATTTCATTTTTCGTATGAGGATCGTCTACGCCTGGTAATTTTTTAATGATGATCCAGACACCTACACAGATTCCTACTATCACGACAATTCCTGTTAAGAATGATTGAATTTGTTTAAGGCCTTCCTTCACTTTTGCCTCAATCTCGCCAGCTGCAAATGCATGCTCTGGAATCGCATAAAGACATAACACTATGGCTGTAAACAAGAGTATGGGTTGTAATTTTTTGAGCGTTTTCACTTTCCTCTGCCTCCTTTTAGTCTTTCTCACTAAGTTCCATGAATTCGATGCTTGGTTCCACTTCTTTTTCCTTGTATCTATCTTTCTGTTTTTCCAATTGAATATAATGATTCAACTTTTCTAATTGTTCATTGGCCTCCTTTTCAGAGAAGTATGGTGATATTTTTTTTACCCCACCTGTCGCACTTAACTTCCCAATGTACGAACCCTCTTCATCTGAGACCACCTCAAAATCTTGTTGCCTTATTTGAAGCTCTTTCTTTATCTCAAGATCGTAAAAGGCAAGAAAACCTTCTCCAATAGAACAACTATCCATGATAAGTTCATCAAAGGCTACATTCATTCTTGGATTGTCCCTTATTTTTCCCAACCATTTTTCATCCAGATTAGGTATCCTGATGTTTTGTTCTATTTCATTCTCTTCAAAAGAGATCCTTACCTCTTCATTATCTTTAGATATACTGTTTAATGTGATAGTCTTTCCTACAAAGTCCGAAGGAATATAATATTCCTCTAACGTTCTACGAAGGGCTTGTATTCTAATTTTCGGTTCCTTCTTTAGTTCGTCTTTTACAATAAAGGATCGTGCTTGTTCAATATTTTCATAGAATGCTTGGGCTTTAAAAGGTTTCATTAAATTCAGTCGAAATTGCTGACTATTCTGGAGAGAGAATGCTTTTCCGTCTTTCGAAAGAAAAAGTACATGCCCTCTGAATCTTTCAAATTTGGAGGTTCCGAACGTGTTCAGAAGTACTTCCTCTTTAGAATGAAAGACTTCAGTAACTTTGTGAGCTTCTTTGAACTCCTGTTTATAAACACCATAAAATTGACCATTATTTTGAAATATTTGAAATAATCTTTTATCCTGACCCCATGAAAAGATATCTATACAGTCTCCAATTAATTCAAAAAGATCTGGCTGTCGTTCTTTTATTAAAGCGTAATAAATTTCGTACTCGACTTCTCCCCTCTCTTCATCGATAATGAAAGCTCATCGTCAACTGGGAGCTTTTTTATATCTAATTCTTGCTGCCTTTTAGTCTGTTCGATCATTTGCAAAATGTAATCAGCGATAGTGACCATGGAAGCATTAACGGATCTTTCGATAGAATCGTTTCTCAAAAGATAATCCCCTTTCTGGTCAAAACTGATGCTATAAAGGGTCTATAAAAATTGGTCATGTTTGAAAAAGGATAACTTCATAAAGTTATGATTCAATACTGTTCTTATTGAAGTTTAACCCCGACTTATATTGGATTCTTCCTTATTAAGAAAGGCTTTTTTAATTCTTGTAGTCCTGTACCAAGTTATCTAGCAGCCGATTGTCAGTTGAGATAAAATATCTTTGATCCCACAGACTACCACCCTTTTTTATTTTTGTTTCCGGAAACTCCTTATATAAAAACCTTGCTGTTCCACCTTTTAGAGCTTTCATGAGATTGGGTATGTAATGAGTCGTTTTGCAATTGATAACTAGTCTAACGCTGTACCCATGGATCTCCATTCCGACGATTTTAAATTCATGACGAGTGGAGACGTTTCTAAAATAGGACTTTATAAAGTCTATTTCCTCTTTCTCTAGCACTATGTAATTATTTGTAAAAAATGCAATATGATATTGCAAACAACTCACGTGGTATTTGTTTGAATCAATCTCATACATATGTATTTTTTCTCTCAACTCCCTTATATGATATTGTTATATAGTGCGAATATTTGTTCTATTTATATTTTAACAAAAATATACTATTTTCGATATATTCAGATATTACTATCTTAAAACTATATTAAAAATGAGTCATTAGCATTAAATATGGTAAAAACGCCCAACAATAGTTGTTAGCTTTAGCAGACTTTAGTCATATTGTTTCGGTATTACTTTTTAACAACCTTTTTTCTTACTTCTGTCTATTTCTATTCGTTTTACTTTTAATAGCTACCAACCTTTATTAGCTCTCGTCACCTTCAGGTGACTTATTTCTGGACCTTCAGGTTGGCGAATTTTGGAATAATTACAGTATTTGAAATCGGCAAAAATCCTGGCTGAATGCTATATAGACAAAAACTCTAACCGCGATTTGGTTAGAGTTTTTCTATTTACCTATTCTTCTTTCATTATGATTCGTAATCATCTTGTTAAGTTATTAAAGGGCCAGTACTTTTTTACATAACAATCGGAATTTATGTTTTTTTAAGATCCCTTCTCAAGAAAGAACTATTAACCACTTATCTGTTGTAGTAAACAAAAAATTAGAGATGATTTTAATAATAAATTATATATTAATGTATATGATGATATATGTTTTGATTTTATTACAAATTATGTTTTTATATTATATTTTTACTTAGTAGTTGAAACCCTGGCGTCCCCCTTTTTCATTTGCCCTTCTATATAAAAATTACTAGAATATTATCCCGGGTTTTGAGGCATTTAATTGAGACACTATAAATATATTTCTGCCGTGAGCTGCCGGAGGTCTCATTCGGGTGTACCTAAATGAAACAGTTTTTTCAAAAGGGCTCTGTTAATTTATTGTTGATTATTCATCAAAGAAAAAAGACCAATTTTAGATTGGCCTTGAGTAATGTCTTGTTCAACTAAAGCACCCGTTACTTTAAGTACATTTCCTCACAATCTTACCCTTGCTATTTTTTGAATGGCAAGAAAAAGGCATTACTTCCATCAATGTTAAGTTTCAGGATAAAAAAAGGATAAGCTGGTCAGCTTATCCCTTTTATTATTTTAACGTGGACTACAATTGAACCGAGTTTATTCACTTCAGCAATATGATTAATAACTTTATTTATTTTGTCTTTGGTTTGCTTTCCCTTATATTCACTATTTGAAATTTCAATGGTAATTTCTCTTTTATCTGTATCTTGGCTAGCATAGAGCATTCTAACTAATGTTGAGTTATAACCTTCTTCCTTAAGTTTTTCTTCTACTAAAAAAATGAATTTAGCTTTTTGTTTGTAAGTCTTAAGTGAATCTAATTTATCATTTTGAGTGGAAATGCTAGCCTCAGCTTTTGGAGTATGTTCAAAAACAACTACCCCACCTAATAAAACAAGACAGCTTACCATAGCCAATAAAATTTTTCTCACTTGAATTCCACTCCTTGTACTTTTGGTGTCTGGAATAAGTTTATACATATCCAATATTATCCATTCCTGTTACTTATCAAAATTCTTTGTTAAACTTAACTGCCAGCTAGCACAATAAAAAGGATCGCAGCCGCAACCCCCAATTTTTCACTAAAGCACCCATAAGTTTAAGTACAAAACTTCACAGTTATAGCCACTCTCTACAAAAGCACTTTAAAATTGTAATTAGAAGAATTCGTCATTATGTGATACACTGTGTTTACCATTTGATTTACTTGTTTACATTGCCCTACTCATTCGTGAGTGGGGTTGCTTGTTTTTAAAAGAAGAAATAAAAAAACAGACTCTATAAAGAGCCTGCTTTAGTTTGTTCTTATTATGCAGCTTTACGCACGTTAGCTGCTTGAGCTCCACGTTGACCTTGCTCAACGTCAAAAGTAACTGCTTGACCTTCGTCTAAAGATTTAAAACCTTCGCCTTGGATAGCTGAGAAATGAACGAATACGTCTTCTCCACCTTCACGTTCGATAAATCCGAAACCTTTTTCTGCGTTAAACCATTTTACTTTACCTTGTTCCATTTTGTTTCCTCCTGCTGTGTGCTTTGCACACAAAGTGTTACTATCCTTGCACTCAGTGATCATCAAGACGAAAAGTTAATCTTATAGTATCCTTTACACCGAACAAAAATAATTCTTCTAAAGTTTAACATTTTTTAAAAGTATTTGCAAGAAGACATAAACACAACCATTTTTACCACTCATGAATTTTTTCACCTGGTTTTGAATTCTTATGTTGTTCTTATTCAAGTAAAGCACCCTTTAGTTGAACAAGCACCTTCTCTTCTATTGCATATAATGCTCGAAGTAATCATAACGAATAATAACTAAATGTTTAATACAAACTATACCTAACATAAAGGGAGGAACTGTTATGCGTGATAATACCAACTTCGCTGCTGTTGTCTTTTTTTCAATTTAAGCATTATTGCAACAACAATATTCAGCAGTATCATCATATCTCAAAATAACAACATAAAATCAAAACTTGAAAACAAAAAACAAACGTGATTCCTTTCAAGAATACCTTGATTGGAATTTTTTATGTCGCTTTCTATATCAAAAGCGACATAAATGAGTCATTTCTCTACTTCAACTAACCTGACGGTTAGTACAACAAGCAAAAAGATCGCAGCAGCGATCTCCATCTTTAACTCTTGCACCCGTTAGCTTAAGTACATTATTTCACAATCTTTGCTTTCATAATAAAAATGGTTGCCGCAGCAACCATTAACGATTCAGATAACGTCCCATAAATATAGTTAAAAATTATCGATGGGTATGCTCTCCGATAATATTACCTATACGGCTCAATCCTTTTTCTGCTGTTAGAATCATTTCATCAAATAACTCCTGAACAGTAGGAATATTGTTGATAAGTCCGATTACTTGTCCAGCCCATCCAAAACCTTCAACTTCATTTCCATCATAGATATATCTGCAATTAGCTTTTCCGCTAATTATTTCTTGCAGATCTTCATAGGTTGCTCCTTCTTTTTCACGTTCGATAATATCCAGAGTAAATTCACTTTTCAAGACCCGTCCTGGTGAACCTATTGTTCTCTTAATAATTACTGTATCCGACTCTTTCGCATTAACAATTGCCTGCTTATATTTCTCGTTTGCGTTAACGCACTCTTGAGTAGCAATAAAGCGAGTACCCATTTCAATCCCTTCTGCTCCTAGAGCTAATGCCGCCAATAAACCTCGTCCATCACCAATACCTCCACTTGCCAATACAGGGATCGATACGGAATCGACCACACGAGGAGTAAGAACCATTGTGCCAATATCGTCTCTTCCTAAATGCCCTCCGCCTTCCTGTCCAACCGCCATTACAGCGTCAGCACCTAGTTGTTCCGCTTTCTGTGCCTGTCTAACGCCAGCTACAAGGACAAGCGTTCGAATATTTTCTCCTTTTATTCGCTCAAAAATAGGTTGGGGATTAGCTCCTGTAATAGAAATTGCGGGCACCTTTTCTTCAATAGCAACTTCAAGCAACTCCAGATATTGCCCGTCGTGCCTCGCAATCGCAAAGTTTACGGCGAATGGCTTATTAGTAAGTGTACGTACCTTACGAATTTCCTCCCGAAGTTTTTCAGGTGAACGTAGCGTTGCCGCAGTAATTTGTCCGAGTCCTCCTGCATTCGAAACAGCAGCCGCCAGTTCAGCATAAGCAAGATAGGCAAGTCCTCCTTGTACAATTGGATATTTAATTCCAAAAATCTCAGTTACTCGTGTTTTCATAGTTTATCCCACTCCTTTTCAGATGTTCTATGTATGAAGTTAAACATTCCACACAAAAGATTATTAATCCTGCAAATGTTCCTAAAAAGGAAGCTCTTGTTGTGTTAAACTGCCCCGTTAGCCATCCATGCAGCACAAAATCAGTGCTGCACCACAGAGAATGAAAATGGTTAGGAAGTGTCAATACTGATACTGACCTTAATCCAGTCAACCCTAATCCATAACTTATTAATTATCGCTCTCCTCTTTTTTTTAACGATTGAGCAGGGTCTTTTTAAGTTTTGTCATTTTTCTTATCTTGAATAAAGCACCCTCAAAAATTAATCCCAGCTAACATTTTTAATCCACCTCAAACACTGTAATTTTTTTCAAATGAATCGGCAAGGCTAGGAAAAACAATCTTCGTAAAAATATAAATAATGGAGAAAATAAAAATGAAAATGGAAAGTATAGTAATTAAACGTACCTCAACAGAGATGTTTAAACTGTTACCCTAAAAACCATATTCAATTAAAAATGGAATGGAGGAAGATCATTTTGGCTTTAACAAACCCCTTAAGTTCTTCAGAGATAGGAACACTTTGGCTTACATATCAAGAAAAAACCCTTATTTTGAGGATATTGGAATATTTTAAGAAAAATGCTGATGATGAGGAAGCTAGAAATATTTTGGGAGGCTTATGGCAACAGTTAAATTATTTTGTGTTACAAATTGAAAAAATATTTGAACAGCAAGGAATTGTCTATCCTAATGGTTTTAAAAAAGAAGATGTTAACTTAGAAGCTCCTAAGTTATATGATAATGGGTTTGATATTATGTTTCTCCGCATTTTAAAAGAAGTAAGCATGGGAATGTACACCATTAATATGAATATGGCATACAATGATGATGTTATGAGGATTTACAAGGGACTTACCAGTGTTACTCAAGATATTTATGAGCTATCTACTCTTTATTTACTTCAAAAAGGCATTTTGACTCTTCCTCCAAAAGTAACGATGCCTAAAAAAACCGAGTTTATTAAAGACAAAAGCTACCTAAGAGGTTTCGACCCATTTAATGAAAAGAGGGCTTTAAATGATATTGAGCTAGGTTTTCTTCATCATGGAATTGAAACAAACAATATTGGATTACAACTCATTACTGGTTTTGCCCAGTGTGCACAAAACCAAGAAGTGAAACAATATTTTGTAAAAGGGAAGGAACTAGCAAAAAAACAAATTAAAATTTTCCAAGAAATTCTTTTAGGTAATGATGTTCAATTATCAGCCACTTCTGGAAGCACAGTAACTAGTTCAACAGTTGCACCATTTTCTGATAAGCTTATGATGTATTGTACCTTTTTACTCAATGGATATAGTATTGTAGGCAGTAGTTTTGGGACATTTTTCACATTAAGGAACGATATATCAATGAAAACAGCATTAATAGCTAAGGATGTTTATTTCTATGGGATGGACGGAGTTAAAATAATGATTAAAAATAGTTGGTTTGAGGAACCCCCACAAATGGAGGATCGACCTCAATTAATAAAAGGTAATTGAATAAAATTCATTTTCAGGAGTAAAAATAATCCTGGTGTTATTTTTAACACTAGATTTCACTATGGAGGGATTATTTTGAAAACACTTTTGAGCTTATTTTCAGTTTTAATTGCTCTGTTAATTAAAGCTACATTCTTAATGAATAAGTTTAATGATAGGTTAATTTCGTTATTAAGAATGCCAACTTTAGTATAAGCCTTAAGTGTTTATAAGTATAATCTGTTTCCATATTTTATTAAAAGGGGTCTCAGACTGAGATCCTTTTTTTTATAAAATTTATGGAGAAAAAATAGGATTTAAAGCATTCAGTTAATTTAGGATCTTCCTCTTTTTTTAGGTGAAAAACAAAATATTATCAATATTGCACTCCCTCAGTTTAATACGAT
>NZ_JAGGQR010000043.1:0-29696 GCF_018613205.1 Bacillus sp. ISL-46 | reverse complement strand
CTTATTAGGTTTTTCACGAAAGGGACTAATAAACTCCCTTAGTATTGTCATTTGGCCATCATAGCCCATTCCCTGTATCTCCTCTAACAAAACTACACAATTTGTGGTTCCTTCTTTAAGTCTCTTTAACAAATACTCTTTATAGTCATCTAATTTGCTTCCTTTACTTTTTTTATCCCCCTTTCTTTTAGGAAGTTGATTCTGGTTTATGTACTTCCTAATGGTCTTTCTATCAAACCCTGTTTCTTCTGAAATTGCAGTTTGAGTCCATCCTTTCTGATGTAACTCTCTGATCATAAAAAATTCCCCATCCTTTAACATGCTGTCTCTCCACTCAAAAAAATTTTGATGTATCGAGACAATTATCCGTTATTTTTGGGGAATTTTTAACCGTTTATATTGGGGATTTTAACACCGTTTTTCACAATTTAATAGGATACACGTTTTAAAGCTATTGTGCGTACGAAATAATTTTAAAAAAACATCATACAGGGATTATAAGAATTATACTTATTCTCTATAAAAGGAGTAGTTTATTCGACACTCCATACACTAAAAAAGGACGGCTAACACAGAATTAGCCGTCCAATAAATATTATATAGCTGGATTTGTATGTTTCTGTAAGATGCGAGTCCTTTTTTGAATTTTTGCATATCGTTCCCGTTCCATGTCATTTTTCTCCAACAAACAACCATCTTGTAAGAATTCTTGAATATCTTCCAGTGTCATTCCTGTATTTTTAAGGATCTTCATAAATTGAAGCAAACGAACATCCCCCGGTGTATACATTCTCTTACCACTGGATCTTGTTGGAGAAGTCAATAAGCCGATCTTCTCATAATATCGTAATGTATGAGCAGTAAATCCGGTTTGTGCTGCAACTTCTGAAATACTGTACATACGTACCACCTCCTAGTTGTACTACGACTTAGAGTTAACTCGAAGTAAAGAAAGAGAAAAAAACTCGTCAGATTTTGTTCTGACGAGCTTACTTGTTTATATAATCTTCGAAAGCAGAAGTTATTTGCATTTTATGAATTTACTGTGTAAAGGGAGTAAAAAACTAAATACTACAAAATACAAAGGGAGTGAAATGAAAAAGCTCCAGCCATGAGTTTTTTCATATCCTACTTTCCTCATTCCCCATTCAATTAAAGTAGAAATTATGATAAAAATAATGGCTAGCATCCATTTATTTGTCTTTTTTAAATAGTTTAAATAAATAACTGAAAGTGAGGAAGGAATTAAGCTGTAGCTCAAAAACTCATCAATTCCCGTCAGGTTTGGGCTACCATAATCAACAACATTTAATATTTTTCCTAATACAGAATCAGCAATCCAAGCAAAATAACCAATTATTCCAAAAGTAATATAAAAATTTCTCCAACCTATCTCTTTTTTGGGCATAAAAAGAGCATATAAAAACAATAGTAGTGATAACACGATTGGCAGCCAATTTCCTTGAGCATGTAAATCTAAATTCTTAATTATTGAGTTCAAAGTAATCACCTCTTAATTTTATCATCTCCTAAATTAAGGTAAATATTTTAAGTTTTTAACCTACCCACCATATAGACAAAAAGACCTTCATCTGTAACTAACTTTCCCTGTTCGTTAAACAAGGAACAATGCATACTCTATACACGTCCAGTTAACATAATATCTTAATTATCGAAAGTTCATTTCACCTAAAAAGACAGAAACGGCAAAGGTTTTCTCCCCTTGCCGTTTTTTTGTGTATGCACGTTTTAATACAGCCCCGTCATAGCAGTGTTTAACGGAACTGACAGTTCCAGCAGCCTGCATAAAATATTGTATATCCTTAGCGTATAATATCCGCGTTTTGCCGTCGGGACCCCTGGTGATACCCCTATAACTTCGCATTTTTCCTGATCATACCACTTATAGCTCGAATTTGAACTATATTTTTGATAAAGTAAAATTCAAAAGTATCGCTTTATAAGCATTGGGAAGGTCGGTGAAAACACGGATGACTGGAATATATTCAAACAAATATCATGATAGTTTTTTGTAATATCATATTGCTTTTTTCACGAATAATCACATTGATCTCGAAACCAAAGAAATTGATTTTATTAAACGACGATTTGACTTCTAAGCTCTTTCCCTTCTTCAGTATAAGGTTTAATTTCCAAAAGTTTATCCACCCGGTTTGGATCCTCACTTACAACTTCAGACTCTTTTGTAGAGCCATAATTCAATAATAGATAAGGACGTTTTACCAAAAGATTAAATAATTGATTTTCGAGTACTGCAATTCCTTCTTTGGAGGCGTTACTGTCAAATTCATCAGAACTAATAAGTACATTTACCGAACTGGCAATGCCTTTTCCTATCTGCTACAACACTAAACAGACTTATAATCAGATTAACAAAAGTCGTAGCAGGCAGGAACCGTATAAATGATTTCTTTCCTAAAAGAGGAACTGTTAACCAGGGAACGATTAAAATACATAATGATAACAATTTTCTTTTATCAAGCACGGCACCCATCACTCTTTCTTTCAAAAAGGAACTCTATCGAGCAATTGCAGGTGTTTTGTATCCAGCGTCAGCAGCAACAGCAGCAGGTTTCCCTAAGTTCTCTATGACTTTTCCAAGAAGAGGCTCCAACATCGTACTATCATGAACATTACCCGGGGTGACAATCGCTCCTAAGACAAAGCCATTTTTATCGGCAGCTGCATGAAAAGAATAGGCAAACTGCTTCGTCCGCTCATCTTTCACGTAGTACCCACTCTCTGGATCCGTGGTACTTTCCTTGATTTCCTTCGTTTCTTCTTTTTCAAATTTTTCAGGGGGGATAGGCTTTTTCCCATGTTCTTCACGATCACTATTGATTTCTTCTTGAAGACGCTCTTGATACGCTTTCGTCTCTTTACGAACTACCTTTTTCTCAAATTTACGCTTATTAGCACTCGCCTTCACGTGCGTAGAATCAATAAAAACGTGTTCGCCACTGATTAATTTCTTTTCGGTTGCCAGCTTTAGAATTCTGTAAAATATCTGTTCAAATAAATCTGTATCCTTAAATCGGCGTTCATAGTTTTTACCGAAGGTGGAGAAGTGCGGTACCTTATCATGGAACCCATATCCAAGAAACCAACGATATGCTAGGTTCGTTTCAATTTCTTCTATCGTTTTACGCATCGAGCGAATATCGAACATATATTGAATGAATGCCATTTTTATTAATACAACAGGATCGATACTTGGACGTCCTCGTTCAGCAGAGTACATCTCTTGAACAAGAGGATATATAGATGAAAAATCTATCGCAGCTTCCCCTTTTCGGACCAAGTGGTTCTTCGGCACCAACTGTTCTAGAGTTATCATTTCTAATTGATCTCGATTCATTTGAGTATTTTTTGTTAGCATTTTCTCCATCACCTTACAAAATTAGTAGTATCTTTATTATACAAAAAAACTGTAGGCAAATCCCCCAAAAAGGGGGGGGTGTCTACAGTCTGCAGCTAGCTATATTAAGCTAGCTTTTTAACCTCATTGCGTTTTTCTATACGCTCTTCAATTTTTTCGATTGCTTGTTTATCTTTAAGTAATTCTTGCTTATTCTCTTTTATTAACTCTTCAAATGATTTTTTATACTTACGCATTATAACACTCTTTTCTTTTTTTGATCGATCCATTATAACATATCTGAATAATAAAACAATTCTGTTAGTTAAAAATAAGCACTGTTAACAGTACCTTAACTAAGTAGCCGTAAAAAAGGGAATAACGGTGATAGCATCTATTCACAAAATAAAAGAGTGAGTTAGAATGTTTGTAAATATATCTGTAAGTTTGCGAACATTCGTAAACTTATTTTTCACTTTGACGAACTATAAAAATGGCTTATTTATAGGGAAAATAGAAACGTTCGAAAAGTGTAACTTTTTCGAACGCACTACCTTTCTAAAGAACATAGAACTTTTACTTTTTTGGACGTTTCCTTTCACAAAGTGCGTAACTAAGATTACTTCGCATTACTTAATACATTAATTAATCCCGCAGGGTAGATTAGGAATGGATATCTTAAAAAGGAGGAGCACTCATTATACTTTAGTTACGAAGTGGGTCTCGATTTCTTTTAATAGCAATTTAGCTCCTTTCGGACGCCTCATCATTTTCTTTTCAAACCAGCTTGCGCAATGTGCACACATTTCAGTTGTTTCCATTTTAAGTCCTCTCCATAAAAATATTGACATTCAACTTAGTTAAAATTTGTAACAGTGTTCTAATCTCAGCAGGAGTAATCTTCTTTGCTTCCATTTCCTCCACAAAGAAAAGCCATTCATCACTAATTCCTCTAGAACCCTTTTTGTATCCTCAAAAAAATAAACAAGGGGAACCTCATAAAGTTCTGATACTCCCTTAATTAATTCAGCAGTTGAATTTTAATTTCTCTAATTTTTCTAAAGTTGAACGGGGGCAAAGGTGTCCAACTTATAATTTACCCAAAGTTACTGGATTCTCTGTCCGAAAGTTGACATGTATAACTTTTACGTAGTAATGATTTACAAAATCATCCACAAGAATAAACCATGTAATTTACAATTATTACTTTCACAACACAGCAGAATACATGAACAAAACAAAATAATGACTGATATATTAATGGTTTCAATAAGCTGCATGAACTAATAAATCACTTTATCTATAAACCATTTTAAACATTCAAGACAAAAAGGTAAGCCTGACAAGATTTTTTATCATTGTCTGGCTTACCTTTATATTTACATTTTCCAGGTATTAGTTCAAAGAAGCAGTAGAGACATTTAATTCTTCACCATTGGTTTCAATTACTTTTTTATACCAATAAAATGAATCTTTCTTATATCGCTTCATTGATCCGTTTCCTTCATTATCCCGATCAACATAAATCATCCCGTATCGTTTTTTCATTTCACCTGTTGTGAAGGATACGATATCGATGATTCCCCAAGGCGTATAGCCAATTAGATCAACACCATCATAATTTACTGCTTTTTCTAATGCTTCAATATGTGATTTTAAATATTCGATTCTTTGTGGATCGTGGATGGAGCCATCCTCTTCCAACGAGACATGAGTGCCCATGTTAAAGCAGCAATAAGCAGAGAAATACCACCAAGTTTACTTGACAAATTTACATGACCGTCTCCAACAATGAGAAAAACCCCAACTGTCGCTAAACAAACGGAGAGTCCCTTTTTTAACGTCAATCGTTCTTTAAGAAGTAAGCGAGCAAAAATAACCATAAATGCTGGTGTTGAAGAAGTTATAATGGCTCCCATTTGTGCTGAGGATAGCATTGTACCAGTTTCTTGAGTAACAATTGAAATGGCGTTACCAATGACCCCAATGGTTAAGCTTATTGCGGGCAGGGATGTTCTCCTCTTAAGCTGCTGCATTTCAATTTCAAGATTTTTAATCCTCTTTTTCTCATCATTCACTGCTTTATATAACTTTGAGAATCATGTTATCAACCATTTCTTTTCCAATAATTTATTTATCCACCAATTCACGAAGTTCGGTTAGAATAACATTTTTAAGACCCACTTTCTTCTTTTACTTAATGACTGGTACCAGCATTCTTGCCAGTCTTTCGATAGCTTCTAAATTCGGTATGTCATTCTTAAGGAATATTCAATAGGGGAATAGGAAAAAATAAGGTGATTATATTCGGAATAGATTCCTCACATAGTATTTTATTTACTACCACCAATACAAAAAATAAAAGAGTGAGTTCAAATGGAGAGATTTACCAATTACCAACTATTTACTATGACGTTTTTGTATCAACTTGGAACTACCATTATATTTGGTTTCGGTAATATTGCTGGCCGGGATGCTTGGATCGCTACCCTGTGTTCAACCCTTTTAGGAACTGTAGTCATTATGATGTATATCGCATTAATGCGTATGCATCCCGGATTAACACTTATCGAATGGTTCCCAGCACAACTGGGACGTTGGGTGGGTACACCAATTTCCTGGTTGTACCCGCTTCTATTTCTATTTGACGCAGGACGAGTTGTAGGTGATTTAAGGGATTTAATCCCGACAACTCTTTTACCAAACACTCCTCCCATAGTATTTAATGGGCTGTACATGCTTGTCATGGCTTACGCTTTATTCTTGGGCATCGAGAGTCTTGCACGAGTAGGAGAAACTTTGTTTTCTATAATTATGTTTTTGTTTTTAATTGAGGTTGTGTTACTTTGTAGCTCAAAAGTGATACACCTTGACTATCTGTTGCCTTTACTAGAGAAAGGCTGGAGTCCGATTTGGGAAGTAGTATATCCAGTGGGAATAACACAAACATATGGGGAGTCAATCGTGTTCGCAATGATTTGGATACAAACTAAGAACCCTGAACGGATTATGAAAATTACCATTTTATCTTCTCTTTTATCTGGTATAATGCTTTCATTCTCATTAATATTTGCCATATCAATTTTTGATGAAGATCTATTCAAACGAAGTATTTATCCGCTGTACACCATGCTTGGGGTCGTAAATGTAGGTGATTTCATCAACAACTTAAGTCCTTTTGGTGTACTCTACTTTACAGCAACAGCATTTTTTAAAATGTATATCAAAATATTCGCAGCGATTACAGCAATTAAGCAGTTGACACGCCTACAGAGTTATCGTGTACTCATCTTGCCTTCGGTAATTATCGTTCTGTATATAGGAATGACCATTTCAAAAAACGTCTCTGAACATATATTCTACCTTGCTTTAAAGATTGTTATTCCATATATATGGGTACCGTTGTTTCTCATTTTACCAGCTATGCTATGTGTCGTAACATGGGTTAAACAAAGGGTAATAAAGAGAAAGGAATAGTACATAAAAAAATGTCCTTTATTTTGGATAAGTACATGAATACCTGTACTCTCCGTAAGGGACATTTTCTAATGTATACGGTAATATGTATTACTTTTTTATTTTTCTTCCTCTATGCTTGCAGACGAACCTGTTAATCCAATTAAGCGGATTGCTATGTTAACGTCTACTGTAACGTCCGCCTCAGTGAATTCCTTTTTCCAATCGTTCTTTATTTTTTTCCACTGGGTTGGATGTCTACGAAAGATCGTGTCACCAAACCCGAAAATATCTGTCTTATATTTCTTCTGCGCCTTTTTAATCAAGTGACGAACACTCTTTTCAAACTGTTCCTCTACTTCCTTTTCCACTGTGTTTACCTTATTCGATTGTGTGAGATCAAATGTTGTATTGTTCTGTTTCACCTCACCATTACCGGTCAGTGTAAGATGTACCTTCACCTTATTTCCCTGAAATGTCGTACGAATATTTCTTTTCAAGTTTCTTAATTCTACACTAATGTTGCCATTCTCTTGTGGAATAAATAAAGTAATGTATTGGTATGATAGTTTTTCTGTAATCCACATTTGATTTTTTGCTTCCTCATTGTTTAAGTATCCAACTAATTTCAAATTTTCATTAAAAATAGCACTTCCCGCAAATTTTAGGTTCTTCTGTTGCGATTCATTGCGAGAAGAAGAATCAAGTGTCCATGCTGGCAAGCTGGAACTGCTTGCATTCGTACTCGTCACTACCAAATTTAAAAAAGTAGTATTCGCTGCTGTATCAAACTGCTCATGTATTTTTAGCGATGCCTGAGAAGAGTTAGATTCGAGAGGATAGAATGTTTTCAATACATCCAATCCTTGCCCTCCTTTTACAACAGAGATATCCGTTCGTATCCCAGCTTCCGGATCTCGGGTTATCATATCTACTATTTCCTTTATACCGCGCCTCGCAAGACGTTCCCCAATATATATAGATAGCCGCTGGTTTTTAAAGATAGTTCGAGAGAGCTTGTTTTGCAGATTTTGTCTTGCTTCATACAGATCCTTTCCTTTTGCTGTTTCCACGAAAAAGGCACTTCCTCCTCCCCCGCCCTTCTCCCCAGTCGCCATCTTAGATGGAATAATAAACTGGCCACTCACTTGGTAAGTACCATTTTCCGCCACATCCATACTAAACCCAAAGGCAATCGCCTGGTCATTTAACTCTTTACTATCCCAACAACCAGTCATAACTAATAAGGACAAGAAAAAAATTATAAGACTGAGGAATTTTTTCATTACTTTTTTACGCCCTCCATTATCTTTCCGGATCAGGTTTTTGACCTTTTGGAACTCGTACACTATCTTTCCCTGCTATCAATTTAGGAAGAACATGCAGCATCCAACGGGGTGCCCGCCAAAGTGTATCTTTGACTCCTTTCCCTCTTTGTGGAGTCAACGGACTGAGATACGGAACACCAAATGACCGAAGACTGGTCAGGTGGAATAAAATTGTCAAAAAACCCATAGCAATGCCGAATAACCCAAGTGTCCCTGCTAAAATCAGCAAAGGAAAGCGAAGAATACGATAAGCCAATCCCAAATTGTAACGCGGAATCGCAAATGAAGCGATACCTGTCCCTGATACCACAATGACAACCGGAGCCGACACGATCCCCGCACTTACCGCAGCCTGCCCAATGACCAGTGCACCTACGATGCTTACTGCTGAACCTACCGGCTTTGGCAGACGGACACCCGCCTCTCTCAGAGATTCAAAGGTAAGTTCCATCAAAAAGGCTTCGACTGCCGTTGGAAACGGACTTGTTTCACGAGCAGCGGCAAAACTAATGAGTAAACTTTGGGGCATCATCTCAGGGTGAAACACTGTAATGGCTACATAGATAGAGGGGAGAAACAAAGCCACATTAAAGAGAAGAAAACGAATCCAACGAATCATTGTCATGAACATAAATCGTTCATAGTAATCCTCCGCCGCTTGAAGGCCTCCATAAAAAGTGAAAGGAACCAGAAGAACAAAAGGGGTCCCGTCGGTAAGGATCGCCACCTTACCTTCAAGCAAACCTGCCATCACGACATCGGGACGCTCCGTATTTTGAATTGTAGGAAAAGGTGAAAACGGCGCATCTTCAATAAATTCTTCAATGTAACCAGATTCCAGAACACCATCAATCTGAATGCGCTTTACTCTTTCTCGCACCTCCTCAAGAACCGATTCATTTACAATTCCTTCAATATAAGAAATCACAATATCTGTTTGAGTTATCTTACCAACGCGAAGAGGTTCCATTTTTAAACATGGACTTTTCATTCTTTTACGCAACAAACTCGTGTTGGTACGAAGCACTTCCGTAAAGCCTTCTCTTGCTCCACGAATCACCGGCTCTGAACCTGGTTCCTCAATACTTCTTGCCGCCGCTCCCTTTAGGTCTGCAAGTAAAACATCGTTTTCACTTTCAATCAAAATAGCAATGTTTGCACTTACAATACCTTGAACTACTTCATTCACTGTAGAAGCTATTTTTGTTTGTGCAACGGCAATCATTTGATCTTTAACCATTTGTCCAAACCGAGTAATATTACCCAACCCCTGGGGCATTCCTTGGAACATCATTGGTTTTAAAACGACCTCATCTAGCACTTTCGAATCAATTAAACCATCGACGTAAATCAAAAGGAGTTGGGTTTGCCCATGGATAGTAATCGGACGAAAAACTACATCAGAACAATGTTGAAAAATGTCTTTAAATATTCTCTCATTTTCTGCAAGGTCAGGGCTTACCTTTTTATCTGAAGGTAACATATTGGTATTTTCTAATTCCTTTACCCTGTTTTGACCCAACAATGTAATCAGTTTTCGCACCCGAAACCTAACCATAAATATCCTCCCAAGTTGAAAACAAATACTTCATTAGTTGCTTTATCTCATTTCTTCATACATTTTACTTTAATTGGATTTTTTATTCATAAAAGGGGGATACCACCATATCGTCTAGCTACTGGTGTGTTTAGAAGACTTTAATTGGAAGGGGCCCTATTTTCCCAATTTCCTTTTTTCTATAAAGAGCTCTGTAAAGGGGGTGTAAAGTATTTTAATTAATTCTAATAAACTGTTAATATAATTTGATTTAAATTAAGCTTTTTAAAGCCCAAAAAAAAGCCAGCCTGTTGCTGACTTATTTAGCATTTTGTTTATTCGTTATTAAGCCATTTCTTTATTTCATCTGTTGCTTCAACTTCCCTTTTATCATTTCCAGGTGGTGTTTTTACAAAAAAGATTGCTGTGCCCGGCTGTGACCGCTGTGCATAAGTTAAACCAGGAGGAGTTACATAAAAGTCTCCTTTTTCAAAGGTGTATAACTTTCCTGTCTCCACATCCATGTATTCCGCACTGCCACTAAGTATGTATTGATATTCGTACGCTTGAGTATGATAATGCGGTAATTCAGTAGTAAATTCAGCATAGGAAGTGATTCCGATTTCTAGCTTTTCATCTTCAATATACTCAAGTTCCTGCGGACGAGATAGTTTACCTACCAGATATTGTCTCATTGAAGATTCGAGTGCCCTTGTAACCTGTTCATTTTTAATAACTGACATTTTTTTCATATAATTCCTCCGTTAGATGATAAAACATGTCTCCCATCCATAAAAAGTCAATTGGAGAGAGCTTTTTATCTTTCAATCGCATCGATAGAAAGTATGCGATGCGAATAGTGGCAAATTGTTCAATGAATTCTTCTAAGCTATTTTTTTCACCCTCTGCTTAATGATTTAAAAATTAATAGGACGAAATTTGATTTCGTCCCAGATTTTCAATCCTTAATCCAATAAAGCCTTTGCCGTAAGCTCGTCGGTGATTAATACATGTACTAATTTACCTTCCAAGGCGGCTTTTATCGCCTGAACTTTTTCTAATCCACAGGCCACTCCTATAACAAGGGGAATGTCTCTTAATTGCTCTAATTTCAATGAAATCACTTGTTCATTCCAAGAATTAGATGAGGTGTCTCCATTATTGTTAATGAAGTTATAACAAATATCGCCAACCACGTCTGTCTGGTTAAAATACTCTTGAGTCTCCTGACCAAGGTACGATTTCACCATGGTTGAGTGCTCAGGAGTTCCGCCAATCCCCACAATCGCTATGTTCGCTTTGGCTGCTAAATCAAATATGTCTTGGATGGAAGTTTGGCGCATAAAGATCTCTTTCGCTTCTTTGGAATCAACCATTACCGGTGCATGAAGGAGCTTGTATTGTGCTTGCAGGACGCCTGCAAACTTTGCAACAAGAGTATTTGCATGGATATCCACCCGCTCATTTCCCATTCCTCCAACTAAAGGAACAAAGGTAACTGATGGAAATTGCTGATTTGTCGACATAGCCTCGGCTACCTCATGCAAGGTTGTGCCAGACGAAACTCCGATGGTTTGGCCATCCCGGATGACTCTTAATAAATATTTACTTGCGGCCGCTCCTAAACGACTCTTGGATGACTCATTTCCAAGGCTTGGAATACACATAACTTCACGTAACCCATATAAACGTTCTATTTTTCCTTCTAACTGCCGGTATGGGTGAATGGTTTCATCATGGATAATGACTTCAACAATCCCCAGCTCTTTTGCTTTGGCAAGATATTTTGAAATAAGAGAGCGGCTTACACCGATTTCATCGGCAATTTGAGATTGAGTGGCCCCCTCTTCGTAGTACATTTCAGCAATTTTAACAAGTATCCTTCTATCTTCAAAAGACAAGTTTATCCCCCCTTTTTTCTCTATCCCTTAAATTCAATCACACTGCCATTTTTATATTTAGGAAAGACATGTGGTGAAACAAATACAGCTCCTGGGAGAACCTCATCCTCCGGTTCTGAGAAGTAGATGGAAATATGGCCAAGTTCCCTTAAATTTGTATTTGCTGCAGATCCTACTGCCGTAATCTTATATTGTTGGTCATCAACTTGAAAAACTCCGCCTTCTATAATGGATTCCTCGGAATCGTCTATTATACTTTCATGAATGATTGCTATTTCCTTTAATTCTTGAGGTGCTTGGGGACCAAATAGGATACTAACTTTTTCTTCCTCAAATGCTAAAGCTAAAGCTCCAACCTCGGTTACAACACTTTTATACATGTCAGTTTCCTCCATTATCCTAACCGTTTTACGTTTTACATAATAAATTCTAATGATACATTCCGAAACTTGCAAGATAAGCAATAACAACGGCTAAAACCCCGGTAATTAAACGGCTATATAAAACTGCCGGCACACCGTATTGTACCGTTTCCGGTTTAGCTTCACCAAGTGACAATCCGACTGGTATGAAATCGGCACCAACCTGTCCACTAATTGCAAATAATGCAGGTAAGGCAAACTGTGGAGGAATATTCCCCGCAGCGATTTGCGTACCAATCAGTACTCCAATTACCTGTGAGATAACAGCACCCGGACCAAGGATTGGTGATAAAAATGGCAGTGTACAAACAAAAACAAGGACGATAAGTCCCCATAAAGAACTTGCCAGCGGTGATAGAGAATGAGCGATTAAATTACCAATCCCTGTATAATTAATAATTCCAATTAGCATACTGACAAAAGCCATAAAAGGAATAATATTCTTAATTAAAATATCCACGGAGTCGCGTCCTGCTTGATAAAAGATTCCCGTTACTTTCCCGATCCCTCTAGAAATTCTCATTAAAAAGTTGTCGTTATCTACAAGCTGTTCCTTTTTTATTTCTTCATAATTCTTTTTGAAGCCTTCCTTTTCTATGGTACCAAACTTTTCCTGATTGTCATCTTCTTGATTGGCTACTAATGCTGTTGATTCAACCATTCCTTGCCCTTCTGCTAAGGCGATTGATTTTTCCATAACGCCTGAAACAAAGATGTCTTCTTTAATATATTTTGCAAGCGGACCTGATGGAGAAGACGGAAGAACATCAACGGTCGGAATTCGTTTCATAGGATAAAGACCAATTCTAGCTGTGCCCCCACAGTCAATAACGACACACATTATTTCATCTTCCGGAACAGAGTTTTTAAAGCCGTCAATTGCTTCTGTTCCTGACATTTCAGCTATTTTCATCGCAACAGGATGAATTCCGCCGCCTGTAATTGAAACGACCTTTACTTTTTTTCCCTTGGGCTCAATCAGAAGACCTGCTCCCCAGCCGCCTGAACCTTTATTTACAAATACTGCCCGTTGTCTCATGATGACCCCCTATTTAGACTTCATTTCCATTTTTTTAGCCAAAACCTTTGAAATCTGTTCGGTAATAATACCACGTAAGAGCATAATGACAATTCCGACTAAAAAATAGCGTACCGCAAGTTCAGATGTTGAATATCCAGCTTGTTTTAAACCATTGGCAATTCCTAGATAAATAAACAGCTCACCTGCATTTGCATAAGGAAATAGTGCTGTCACTGGATGTAAGAAAGAAACTAAAGAATCATAAAAAGCGGGCTTTTGTTTTTCTGGTACAAAGCGCCCAAATGTATAAGCCATTGGATTTGTTAAAAATAAAATAGATAATATCGGCATTAATGTATATCTTAATAGCGTATATTTTGAAGCAAATTGAACTGCTTTATTGATTCTTTCTTCCCCTACAAATTTAATCACTGCATTCGTAAAGGTAAGTAGAACGATTAAGGTGGGTACAATACCAGTTAATAGACCCATAAATTGTTTTCCACCTGCTTCAAACATTCCGATAAAGTGTGTCCCAATCCACTGGATCCAAGTCATTAAGTGAACAGTCCCCTCTGTTATACTCTGTTAATATTTTTTAGCAAATCTGAGTAAAGCATTTCCGCAGCCTTGGAAAACCCTCAAAAGAACACCTCTACTTTAATTAGCTGAATATCTTTCTCTCTAAAAGCTGTTAATAAAATGATATCGGTTCCATTCTTTAGTATTGGAACTATTAAATCTTTTAATCATTTATCTAATATAATGGAACATATGTTATTTCATTTTAGACTGCGATAAAATATATAACAAATTCTATAATAGAATAACAAATGAATTAATTCCATGTCTTTTTATAATATTTTTATAAATTGTTACTAACTTATGTACTCATAACAAAAAAAGCTGCAGCCCTGATATAATGTGGGCAGCAGGTTTTTTCTTCAGACAAGTGAGAAGTGTTTGCATGTTTATTCAGCTATTTCAAATTCAATCGGATTTACAGCAAAAAAGAAAAAAAGGGTACTTCCTTTCACTATTTAGACAATCGCTGCATCAAATCAGCTTTTCTTTCTTCAAAACCTGGTTTACCAAGTAAAGCAAACATATTCTGTTTGTAAGCCTCAACGCCTGGTTGGTTAAACGGATTTACCCCCAACAATAGTCCACTAACTGCACAAGCTTTCTCAAAGAAGTATACTAGTTCACCAAATGAGAATTCATTTAATTCATCTATTTCCACAACCATATTCGGCACCCCACCATCTACATGGGCCAACACCGTGCCCTGAAAGGCTTTTTTGTTAACCTCGTCCATTGTTTTTCCTGTTAGAAAGTTTAAACCATCGGTATCAGCCGGATCTTCTTTGATAGTTATATTAACTTTAGGCTTGGAAACTTGTAGTACCGTCTCAATCAAATTACGTTGACCCTCTTGTACATATTGCCCCATGGAGTGTAAATCCGTTGTAAAATCAACGGAAGCAGGAAAAAGTCCTTTTTGATCTTTTCCTTCACTCTCTCCGAATAGTTGCTTCCACCATTCAGACACGTAATGAAGAGAAGGTTCATAGTTTACGAAAAGCTCAATGGATTTTCCTTTATTGTAAAGTGCATTCCTCACAGCTGCATACTGATAACTTTCGTTTGTAAAAAGGTCATAATTATTATATTTAAGAGCTGCTGCAGCTGCTCCATCCATCATTTGATTAATATCAAGTCCAGCTACGGCAATCGGAAGGAGTCCTACAGCAGTCAAGACAGAATATCGCCCACCTACATCATCAGGTATAACAAAGGTTTCATATCCTTCTTCATCCGCCAGTTTTTTTAATGCCCCTTTTTCTTTGTCAGTGGTGGCATAAATTCGTTTTCTAGCTTCTTCCTTCCCATATTTTTTCTCCAAATAGTCGCGGAAGATACGAAAAGCAATAGCCGGCTCTGTTGTAGTACCTGACTTAGAAATAACATTGATAGAGATGTCCTTTCCTTCTAAAAGTTCTAGCAAATGAGATACATAGGTAGAACTCATATTCTGGCCCGCAAAATACACCTGGGTCGTGTTGTTCATTTGATTATGGAACGTATGAGACAAAGCCTCAATTGCAGCCCGTGCACCTAAATAAGATCCCCCAATTCCAATGACAATCAAGGCGTCAGAATTACTCCTAATTCTTTCTGCAGCCTGTTTAATTCTTGCAAACTCATCCTTATCAAAGTTAATCGGTAAATCCACCCAACCAAGGAGTTCCGATCCTTGCCCTTTTTTCTCATGTAGCATGTTGTGAGCTACTTTTACAAATTCATTCAGATGCTCTAACTCCTCTTGTTGCATAAATGTTAATGTATTTGAGTAATCAAAAGAAATAGTCACTTTGTTTTTCTCCTTTATATCCGTTTATATTCTTTCTACCTAATAGCTAAAATTTAAAATCTGTACTTGAAGCTCATTCGCCCTCTGTTTTTGTTCATTCTTAATGGTAGCTTGAGCAGCTGCAAGGCGTGCAAGTGGGACACGGTACGGTGAGCAGCTTACATAATCCAATCCAATATCATAACAGAATTGGATTGAGCTTTTTTCTCCGCCATGCTCTCCACAAATTCCCGTTTTTAACCCTGGCTTTGTTTGTCTACCAAGTTTTACGCCTGTTTCCACAAGTTTACCTACTCCTTCTTGATCAAGGACGGCAAACGGATTCTCCGGAAGAACTTTATTTTCAATATAACTTTGAAGGAATTTACCCTCCGCGTCATCACGGCTATATCCAAAAGTAGTTTGTGTTAAATCATTTGTTCCGAATGAGAAAAAGTCTGCTTCTGTAGCAATTTGGTCAGCTGTTAATGCCGCTCGAGGAATTTCAATCATAGTGCCAATTAGATAATTTTGTTCCTGACCTGTTTCTTCCCTAACTTGTATTTCAGCATCGATTACTACTTGTCGCATTTCCTTTAACTCGTTAACATGACCAACTAAAGGAATCATAATCTCTGGCCTTACTTCAATTCCTTGCTGCCTTACCTTTACGATGGCATAAAAGATTGCTTTTGCCTGCATAACATAAATTTCAGGATGAATCATTCCCAATCTACAGCCGCGGTGACCAAGCATTGGATTAAATTCTTCAAGTTCACGTACTTTTCTTAAAAGATATTCCTTCTCTTTTAATTCTTTAGATTTTGGATTTGTCATTTGGAGCTTTGTCACTTCAATCAGCAATTCTTCTTTATCGGGCAAAAATTCGTGAAGAGGTGGATCCAATAATCGGATGGTTACAGGAAGCCCCTGCATTGCATTAAAAATTCCTTCAAAATCTCCTTGTTGCATTGGTAACAACTTATCAAGAGCTACTTTACGCTCCTCATATGATTCAGCGAGTATCATATCCTGGACAATTGGTATTCGATTCGCATCCATAAACATATGTTCTGTACGGCATAATCCGATTCCACCAGCACCAAATTCAAAAGCTTTTTTGGCATCTTCTGGATTGTCCGCATTAGCTCTTACACCTAGCTTTCTCTCTTCATCTGCCCAAGTAAGGAACAATTTAAATTCATCCGATAGCTGAGGCTCAATCATCGGGGTTTCACCTAACATAATTTCACCAGTTGAACCGTCAATGGTAATAATATCGCCTTGATTTACAGCAATCATTTCTCCTACTTTAAACTGCTTTGCTTTTAAATCAATCTTTAAGGATTCACAGCCACAAATACAAGGTTTTCCCATGCCCCTTGCAACAACGGCAGCATGGCTTGTCATGCCCCCCCGGCTTGTGACAGTCGCTTGAGCTGCAACAATTCCGTGAATATCTTCAGGTGTAGTCTCTTGGCGAACAAGTATTACCTTTTTCCCTTCTTTTGCTAATAGTTCTGCCTCATTCGCATCAAATACAACCTGACCTGTTGCTGCCCCAGGAGATGCGGGCAGACCTTTAGCTAATGGTTTCCGTTCATATGAATCATCGATTCGCCGATGTAGCAACTGATTTAGCTGATCAGGATCAACACGTAAAATCGCTTCTTTCTTATTAATAATTTGTTCTTCTACTAATTCAACTGCAACTCTAATTGCTGCTTGAGCTGTTCTTTTACCATTTCTAGTTTGCAGAATAAATAATTTACCACGCTCCACCGTAAACTCAATGTCCTGCATGTCTCGGTAATGTTTTTCAAGAAGTTGACACGTCTCAACAAACTGCTCATAAACCTCTGGCATTTCATCCTTTAGAGCAGAGATTGGCTGAGGGGTACGAATTCCTGCTACAACATCCTCTCCTTGAGCATTTATTAAATATTCTCCATACAGTTTACATTCTCCTGAAGATGGATTACGTGTAAAGGCAACTCCTGTACCCGAGTCGTTACCCATATTTCCGAAAACCATACTTTGAATATTTACTGCTGTACCAAGATGACCCGGAATTTTTTGAAGACGACGATATACAAGGGCACGGGGGTTATTCCAAGAATCAAAAACAGCATTGATAGAAAAAAATAATTGTTCTTTTGGATTCTGTGGAAAAGCCTTTCTCGTATGCTTTTTCACAATATCTTTGTATCCCTTAATTACTTCTTGCCAATCAGCTGCAGTCATTTCCGGATCTGAAGAATAACCGTTTTGTTCTCTTATTTCTTCTAAAAATTGCTCAAAATAAAAACCATCTATACCAAGGACAACATCACTAAACATTTGAATAAACCTGCGATAAGAGTCATATGCAAAACGCGGATTATTTGTAAGTCTGGCCATCCCCTTTACAGTTTCATCGTTCATTCCTAGGTTTAAAACCGTATCCATCATTCCCGGCATTGAAAATACTGCACCAGAACGGACAGAAACAAGCAGCGGGTTAACTGGGTCTCCAAATCTTTTACCTGTTTTTTCTTCAAGATTATGAAGTGCATCTAATACTTGAAATTCGAGTTCTGAAGGAATGGATTTTCCAGCATCATAATATGAATTGCAAGCTTCTGTTGAAATGGTAAAACCATAAGGAACAGGCAAACCGATGCGGGTCATTTCTGCCAAATTGCTCCCTTTCCGCCTAAGAGTTCCCTCATTTCACTGTTTCCCTCATCGAACATAAATACAAATTTACTCATGATACCCCACCAATCTCTTTTTTAGCATTTCTAATATTAAATCAGCTGTCTCTTCCACCGCTTTATTGGAAACATCAATGACCGGACAACCTAAGCGTTTCATAATCTTCTCAGCATAGAATAATTCCTCAAGAATCCTATCTAAATTTGCATAATTCACCTGTGCTGTTAACCCTAACCTTTTTAAACGCTCTCTACGTATTTCATTCAGTTTATCTGGTGTAATAACTAAGCCAACACATATGTTTCTTCCAATTTCAAAAAGTTCATCAGGAGGTTTTACTTCTGGTACCAAAGGTATATTTGCCACATTCAATCCTTTATGAGCCAAATAGATAGAAAGTGGTGTCTTTGATGTTCTAGAAATTCCGATTAATACAATGTCGGCACGTTTTAACCCTTGAGGATCCCGTCCATCATCGTATTTTACTGCGAATTCAATTGCTTTGACCCTTCGGAAATAGTTAGCATCTAATTTCCTCATTAATCCAGGCTCAAACTTGGGAGCCTTATTAAATGTTTGACTGAATGCATCCATAAGTGGGCTCATTAAATCGATCGCAATGATCCCTTCAGCTTGTGCTCTTTTGTCAAGATACTCTTTTAAAAACGGAATTACGATTGTATAGGCTATGATCGAGCTACTTTGCTTCGATAGATTAATAACATCTTCAATATCCTCGATTTGCTGCACATAGGACTTATGTTTTATTTCAACATTGCCTCCATTAAATTGGGCTGCAGCTGCCTTTACGATTAACTCAGCAGTTTCTCCCACCGAGTCCGAAACCACATATACAATTTCATTCTGTTTCAAATTTGTTCTACCTTTCTATATCAGGTAATATCGTTAATAATCCACGCTTTTGTGTTGAGGCAAAAATCCGCTCAATTCCAAATTAACTTTGTACCCAGTGGACTATTGGGAATAATCTAAATTTTTAAATTAAAAAAGAAGAGCCAACCTATTTGCAAGAATGGCTCTATCTAAGATTTTCAGATATATCAAACACTAACATACGTTTATATATTTTAAAAAAGATAAATTAATTGAGTAAATCATAGGTATATGAACAAATTGTAGTTAACACTTAGTTTTTAGGGGCTAATTCCCAATCAGCAATAAATTTTGCAATGCCTTGATCTGTTAGCGGATGCTTAGAAATTTGCTCAATGACTGAATATGGAATCGTTGCAATATGGGCGCCAGCCATAGCTACACGAGTCACATGATCCGGATGGCGAACAGATGCTGCAATAATTTGGGTATTAAAACTATGAATGCGGAATAGTTCAGCTACTTTTGATACTAATTGTACCCCGTCCTCAGAAATGTCATCTAAGCGTCCTAGGAAAGGAGATACATAAGTTGCACCTGCACGAGCTGCTAATAACGCTTGATTCACTGTAAAAATAAGTGTTACATTCGTTTTAACACCTTTATCCGCAAGATAACGGCACGCCTCTAAACCAGCTAACGTCGTAGGGAGTTTAATTGTAACTTTCTCATCTCCGCCGTTAATTTTGATAAGCTCTTCAGCTTGCGCAATCATTTCATCAGCAGTCACCGCATCTGGGGTTACTTCAGCTGAAACAGATTCTACACGTGGCACAGCTTGGCAGATTTCTGCTATGCGGTCTTCGAATTTAACTCCTTCTTTAGCCACTAAAGAAGGGTTTGTAGTAACACCAGCTAAAACGCCGATTCTATATGCCTTTTTGATATCCTCAAGATTTGCTGTATCAATAAAAAGTTTCATGCCAAATCTCCTCAATTTTTAATGTAGTCATTTTGTTTTTTCCTCGTTACTTTTTTGTTTTCTATCTTTTGATGCTTCACGAGGTTCTTCGTATTTGCTATCCAGCTTCCTACCATTAGTTATTTTTTCAACTCATGGTAGGCTTCATATATTGCTATTTTATTGACACGATATTCGTGTCTCCCCCCTTCAAAAGGGGTTGTTAACCATATTCTTGCAATATCGCGTGCTAAACCAGGGCCAATGACACGCTCTCCCATGGCTAAAATGTTTGTATCGTTATGTTCTCTCGTTGCTTTAGCACTGAACGTATCATGCACAAGTGCACAACGAATTCCCTTTACCTTGTTAGCTGCAATACTCATTCCAATACCAGTTCCGCAAATTAAGATACCACGGTCTACTTCACCGGTTGCTACCTTTTTAGCTACGGGAATAGCGTAATCTGGAAAGTCAACAGAGGAGCTGCACTCACATCCTAAATCTACATACTCAATATTCATCTCTTTCATTAATGAGATGATTTCTTCGCGAATATTTATGCCGCCATGATCAGATGCAATGGCTACTTTCATGTTTTTCCTCCTATCCCTCTTTTAAAAGGGCCAAACAGTGAATTATCGAAATTCTTATGGAATACTCAATTATTCGGTAACATCTATTCTTTTGATTAGATATAACATACTAATCATTTACCATGTTGGCCTAGTTAGCGAGTCCTTCGCTTTTCATTACCTCATCAATACTTGCGATTACTTGCGATTCATCATCACCTGTTGCAATGACCTTCACACTCGCCCCTTTTGGAATACCCAACGACATAACTCCCATAATCGATTTTAAGTTTACTTGTTTCTCTTTATATTCAATCTTCACGTCCGAAGAGAATAGAGAAGCAGCTCTAACTAACGCTGTAGAAGGACGAGCATGGATACCTGATTCATCTATTATCGTGTAACTTTTTTCAATCATCTATGATTCCTCCACTCTATTTTCATGTAAACTATTACAATAGCTCTTTTACTTTTACGACAATATTTTCAACTGTAAAGCCATAGTTCTCGATTATTTCTTCACCAGGGGCTGAAGCACCGAACTTATCAATGCCTAATACCTCTCCTTCTGTTCCTACATAGCGGTACCATCCGGAAGAAGCACCCATTTCAATCGCAAGACGTTTTGTTACAAATTTTAGCAATACAGATTCTTTATACTCGGCAGATTGAGCTTCAAAAAGATCACAGGAAGGCATACTAATAACAGATACATCAATCCCCTCTTCTGCCAATGCTTGTTGTGCTTTCACTGCGAGACTAACTTCAGAACCCGTTGCTAAAAGTAGCGCATCAGCCGTTTCTTTCTTACTTGGAGAAATCACATAGGCTCCTTTGGAGACTTTCTCATAAGTATCTTCTTTTGCTCCTTCCAATACTGTTAAGTCTTGGCGAGACAACACTAGTGCTGTTGGCTTGTCCGTAGATTCTAGTGCAATTCTCCAAGCTGCACTTGATTCATTTCCATCAGCAGGGCGAATGACAGATAAACCTGGCATTACACGCAGTGCTGCCAACTGTTCAATTGGTTCGTGTGTAGGTCCATCTTCACCTACAGCAATACTGTCATGTGTTAATACATATGTCACAGGAAGCTTCATTAAGGCAGCAAGGCGAATAGCAGGACGTAAGTAATCTGAGAATACGAAGAATGTCCCTCCATAAGTTTTCAAACCTCCATGTAAAGCAATTCCGTTCATTGCAGCACCCATTGCAAATTCACGGACACCGTACCAAATGTTTTTACCGCTGTAATCTACTTTTGAAAAATCCTTTTCCTTTTTCATATAGGTTTTGTTGGAGCCTGCAAGGTCTGCTGATCCTCCAAAGAAAGATGGAACTGCTGCTGCGATCGCATTAATGGCATCTCCTGAAGAGGAACGAGTAGCAATCCCTTTACCCACTTCATATTTAGGAAGGGCCTCCTCCCAATTCTCTGGCAAACATCCTTCAATTGCCAATTTCAATTCGTTTGCTAACTCCGGGTGAGTCTCCTGGTATTGAGTAAACATCGCGTTCCATTCTACTTCTTTTTGCTTGCCAGCTTCTTTTACAGCTTTACGGAAATGGTTATATACTTCTTCTGGCACATGGAAATCATCAAAATTCCATCCATATGCTTGTTTCGCTAACGCCGCTTCATCCTTGCCAAGTGGTGAACCGTGTGAATCAGATTTCCCAGCTTTATTTGGAGAACCGAAACCGATGGTTGTTTTTACTTCTATCAAGGTCGGACGGGTTTCGTCCCCTTTTGCTTCTGCAATTGCTTTTGTTAATTCTTCTATATTATTACCATCTTCTATTCTAAGTACTTGCCATCCGTACGCTTTGTAACGGTCTGCCACGTTTTCGGAGAAGGAACGGTTTAAGTCCCCATCAAGTGAAATGTCATTTGAATCATAGAGAACAATTAAACGTCCTAGGCCTAAATGTGCCGCAAGCGAAGAGGCCTCTGCAGAAACACCTTCCATTAAGTCTCCATCCCCACAAATGACAAATGTACGATGATTTACAATTTCATACGCATCACGGTTAAACTTTGCCGCCAAATGCCGTTCTGCCATCGCCATTCCGACTGCCATTGCAATTCCTTGCCCCAATGGTCCCGTCGTAGCATCTACTCCAGGAGTATGACCAAACTCTGGATGTCCCGGTGTCTTGCTTTCCCATTGTCGGAAAGATTTAATGTCTTCAAGGGTGACATCATATCCTGATAAATGCAGTAAGCTATATAAAAGCATAGAACCATGGCCAGCTGAAAGAACAAATCGGTCCCGGTTAAACCATTTTGGATTTTCAGGATTTTGACTCATGAATTTTGTCCACAATGTATAAGCCATTGGGGCGGCACCCATTGGCATTCCAGGATGTCCTGAATTTGATTTTTCGATTGCATCTATAGAGAGTGTACGAATAGTGGCGATAGATAATTGTTCAATCGATTTTTCTATAGTTAGGTTCATTTCTTATTCTCCCTCTGCTTAATAATTTAAAAATAATGGGACGATATTTGACTTCGTCCCAGATTTTTTTAATCCTTAATCTAATAAAGCCTTTGCCGTAAGCTCGTCGGTAATTAATACATGTACTAATTTCCCTTCCAAGGCGGCTTTTATCGCCTGCACTTTTTCTAATCCACAGGCCACTCCTACGACAAGGGGAATTTCTTTTAATTGCTCTAATTGGCTATATTCGCTTTGGCCGCCAAATCAAAAATGTCTTGGATGGAGGATTGGAGCATAAGGATCTTCTTCGCCTCATTAGAATCAACCATTACCGGTGCATAAAGGAGCTTGTATTGTGCTTGAAGGTTCCCTGCAAGCTTTGCAACAAGAGCATTTGCATGGATATCCACTCGCTCATTTCCCATTCCTCCAACTAAAGGAACAAAGGTAACTGATGGAAATTGCTGATTGGTAGACAAAGCCTCAGCTACCTCATGCAAGGTTGTCCTAGAGGAAACTCCAATCGTTTGGCCATCCCGAATGACTCGTAAGAGATATTTACTTGCCGCCGCCCCCAAACGATTCTTGATGTCTCATTTCCAAGGTTCGGAATACACAAAACTTCACGTAACCCATATAGACGTTCGATTTTGCCTTCCAACCGCCGGTATGGGTGAATGGTTTCATCATGGATAATGACTTCAACAATTCCCAGCTCTTTTGCTTTGGCAAGATATTTTGAAATAAGAGAGCGGCTCACACTGATTTCATCGGCAATCCGAGACTGAGTGGCTCCCTCTTCGTAATACATTTGAGCAACTCTAACAAGTATTCTCCTATCTTCGAAAGACAAGTTTATCAACCCCCTTTATTTTTTCTATTTCTCGGAGGTTTAGTTCTTCTACTCCTTAAATTCAATCACACTGCCATTTTTATATTTCGGAAGGACATGTGGTGAAACAAATACAGCGCCTGGAAGAACCTGATCCTCCGGTTCCGAGAAGTAGATGGAAATATGGCCAAGTTCTCTTAAATTATTATTAGCCGCAGATCCTACTGCCGTAATCTTATATTGTTGATCATCCACTTGGAAAACTCCGCCTTCTTTAATGGAATCCTCGGAATTGTCTATTACACTTTCATGAATGATTGATACTTCCTTTAGTTCCTGAGGAGCTTGAGGTCCAAACAAGATATTAACTTTTTCTTCCTCAAATGCTAATGCTAAGGCCCCAACTTCTTTTACAATACTTTTATACATGCGAATTTCCTCCAATAATTGTTTTACGTTTTTAATTTAGATCTTAATACATTCCAAAACTTGCAACGTAGGCAATAACAACGGCTAAAACCCCGGTAATTAAACGGCTGTATAATACTGCCGGCACACCGTATTGTACTGTTTCCGGCTTAGCCTCACCTAGGGACAATCCAACTGGTACGAAATCGGCACCAACTTGCCCATTAATTGCAAATAATGCAGGTAAGGCAAACTGTGGCGGAATATGCCCCGCAGCGATTTGCGAACCAATCAGTACTCCGATTACCTGTGAGATAACGGCACCCGGACCAAGAACCGGTGATAAAAATGGCAGTGTACAAACCACAACAATGACGATAAGTCCCCATAAAGAACTTGCCAGAGGCGATAAAGAATGAGCAATTAAATTTCCAATCCCTGTATAATTAATAATTCCAATTAGCATACTAACAAATGCCATGAAAGGGATAATATTTTTAATTAACATGTCAATCGAATCGCGTCCTGCTTGATAAAAGATTCCCGTTACTTTCCCGATTCCTCTCGAGAATCGCATTAAGAAGTTTCCTTTATCCTCAAGTTTTTCCTTTTTTAATTGTTCATAATTCTTTTTAAAGCTTTCCTTGTCTTTTGTATCAAACTTTGCCTCATTGTCATCTTTTTGACTGGCTACTGCCGCTGCAGTTTCAACCATTCCTTGCCCTTCTGCCAAAACGATTGATTTTTCAGTAACGCCTGAAACGAAAATATCTTCTGTAATATGCTTTGCAAGCGGACCTGATGGAGAAGAAGGAAGAATATCTACGGTTGGAATTCGCTTCATTGGGTATAGACCAATTCTAGCTGTTCCTCCACAGTCAATAACCACACACATCATTTCATCTTCCGGAACCGCGTTTTTAAAGCCGTCTACTGCTTCTGTTCCTGACATTTCAGCTATTTTTCTGGCAACAGGATGAATTCCACCGCCTGTAATTGATACAACTTTTACTTTTTTTCCTTTTGGCTCAATTAGAAGACCTTTTCCCCAGCCCCCTGAACCTTTATTTACAAATACTGCTCTTTTCACCATAATGATCCCCCTAACGTGAATTCGCTTCCATCTTTCTCGCTAAAATTTTAGTAATCTGTTCGGTTATAATACCACGTAAGAGCATGATGACTATTCCGACTAAAAAATAACGAACGGCAAGTTCGGATGTTGAATAACCGGCTTGTTCTAAACCGTTTGCAATTCCCAAATAAACAAACAACTCGCCTGCATTTGCATAAGGGAATAGTGCTGTTACTGGATGGAAGAAAGAAACTAAAGAATCATAAAATGCTGGCTTCTGTTTTTCTTTTACAAAACGACCGAATGTATAAGCCATAGGATTTGTCAATAATAAAATAGATAAAATCGGCATTAAAGTATATCTTAGTACCATGTATTTTGCAGCGAATTGAATCGCATTATTGATTCTATCTTCTCCCACAAACTTAATCACTGCATACGTAAATGTAAGTAAAACCACCAAGGTGGGTACAATACCCTTTAATAGACCCATAAATTGTTTTCCGCCCGCTTCAAACATTCCGATAAAGTGTGTCCCGAACCATTGAATCCATTCCATCGATGTGAACGCTCCTCCCCATTAACTCGTTGTAATATTTTTTTTAGCTATTGATAGTAAAGCATTTTCCGCAGCCTTTGAAAGAGCCGCACTAACAGCAGGTACTTTATGGCGCTTTCCTGTTTTTAAACGATCTTCTTGTACCTCGCTTAATAAGGCCCCAACATGTTTACCCTTATATTTTCCTACCTCTTTAAACCTTGAAAGGACTGAAAAACCATTAACCACATAACACTCTTGAATCATATAGCTATTGTTGACAATTAGCATTGCGATTGCCCCTGGCCTAAATTTCCTTTTTTCCATACTAGAGAATAAGTAATATCCTTCTTTTTCTTTGTAAAGACTTACAATATTTTCCATACTGTTACGATAATAACGTACTTGGATAAAGGTTAAGGCATATTGGACAATTAACAAACCGCAAAGAATAATGGTAATTTTCATAAAATTGAGTTCACTCCTCTTGTAAGTAGCCGTTTAGGTTTAAAAAAGGCTGCAAAGCTAGCTCTTCAAGAATCAGGCTTTGCAGCTACATGCATACTTACCCTTTATTTGAGTGATTAGAATCTCAAACAGTTACTGATTCTTGAAGTATTTTTGAATCTACTACTGAAGTGGCAGGAAATAAACTATCTTGTAGTGATCTTAATTTCCAAACGGTGGTGTTAACATCTAACTCGACATCATCCGTAGTTAAGAATTGACCTTGTTTGATATCTTTTTTAGCTATAACTTTACCACTAATTAATCCAATTGGAATATGTGCGTTTCTCTTCATTTCTTGATGCGTTTCAACAACCCCACGTACGGAATATCCACCGATGCCATCAAGTGATTCTCCTGCTTTGATATCACGTTTTGCAACTGCTACTGTATCAGCGATTGGTCCACCTAGAGGTTGAATAGAACCTTCGTTTTGTAATATTGCTTTTGCAATCGTAATTGGTGTCTCTAGACTTGCTAAATGGAATGGACGATACAAGATGTGGTGATCTCTTTCACCCTTTTTCATCAAATAACTTAATTCATGGGCTACGCCTTCATTTTGACCTTTCACAATTACAAACACCCCAGGTGCAAGACCATCAACATATTCTACTACACCAAATTTATTCAATACTCCGCCATTTTCTTTTAAATCTAAATCTTTTAGAACTGAATCAAGGTCTCCGGAAATTCCATGCATTCCAACAACGTCTGGTACGAAACCAATAGCGTTTGATAATAAGTTCATTTCTGCCATTGTTTTTGTTCCATCTTGGAAAGCGGCTAGCATATGCGCAGCCATTTTATTTCGTTTTGCCTCTTCCGCTGCTGTATCAGGATTGGCTGTGATACGTAATTTATTATTTTTTCCTTTACCTGCAACAAGTACTTCCATTCCCATTGTTTTTGCAAATTCGAATAATTCTAGGGTTGCGGCTGGCTCATCACCTGCTGAACCTGTGTAAACCAATCCTGCATTATTAAATAACTGATGCATGATTGAACCAATGGTAATGTCTACTTCAACATTTAGTAGAACAAGATGTTTTTTCGATCTTAATGTTTCTAGAGAAATGTTAGCTCCTACTTCTGGAACACCTGTAGCATCAACAATTACTTCTACGTTAGAAGACTGAATCACTTTACGGAAATCATTGGATACTAAGATTTGTTCCTTTTTTACAGAATGCTGGTTATAGTAATCTGCAGCCCTTTGTGCAGCGTCAATATTAATATCACTAATACCGGTAACACTCATCCCTGGAATAGTCGAAATTTGAGCAATCATTCCAAATCCCATTTGGCCTGCACCGATAACTCCTACTCTAATTGGTTGATTAGCTTTTTCTCTTTCTAAAAGCTGTGTGTAAATTGACATTTATTTCATCTCCCTAATTTTTTTGAATGTTAAATCTTTTAATCGTTTTCAAGATAAACTATAATAATATTAACATTTGTTATTACCATTAACATTTAAGAAAGATAAATATCAAATATATCATAGCGTAGAAAAAGATTTAATTACGTATCATTGGTTACCGCGGTTATCATTTGTTACAAGTTTATTATAAAATGGTTTGAAAAGGCTGTCAATAAAAATCAGGGAAAAAATTTATTTGAAGGAGGTCATTATATGAATCGAACTGATTATTATTACGATCAAAATGCACCCAAGGCAAATAACATTGTGCCTGCTGTCTCCGCTGTAATCCTTCGCAATCACAGGGATATTCTACTTCAGGAACGGGTTGATAATGGTATGTGGTCTTTACCTGGAGGTGGTATCGAACCGGGAGAAACAGTGGAGGATGCGATAAAAAGAGAGGTAATGGAGGAAACAGGATTCGCAGTCGTAGTAAAGAAATTGATTGGAATCTATAGTGATCCTAATCATGTAATAAAGTATGCAGATGGAGAAGTACGTCAGCAATTTTCAATTTGTTTTTTATGTGAAGTTATAGAAGGATCACTCAAAACCAGTCATGAATCAAAAAGGGTAGAATTTGTTCCGTTATGTGATTTGGATACTATTCATATTCATGAAGCGCAAATGATCCGGATTCAGGATGCCCTTAGCTGTAAAAATCAGCCCTTTTTAAGATAGATAGTTATAAAGGTCGATGTTATCGATGTTTTTCCGTCAACTTTTAATGTGTAAATAGCACTAGCTTTGCGGCTATTTTTTCGGCACTTAAAAGATTATAGATCCCCCTTTCGAATCTTTGCAGACCCCAAACATTAAACCGCTGTCTTTTCACTGCAGAGAAGCACTCCTGGGTGTCCCATAAAATCCTGGACACCCTTTAATGAAAACAAAATGATTCTTACTAGAGTATAAGGAATATTATTTAGTACTTTTAAGCCAAAATTTATCAAGCCACTATAAAGTAGACAATCCGTTTTATTTTATTAGGGCTTTTCTTATGGCAAAAGGCTGTTGCTGTTATCTAATGTTCAGCTTTTTTTAAGTTTAACTGTAGTGATCCATATTTACAGACATTTATTACGTGTTTCAAAATCTATTTATTTTATAAATTATTAAAGGAGGAAATATTATTGGAGACAAGTTTTTTATCCATTCTAGCTTTAGGATTTGTTCTTGGAATCAAGCATGCGATTGAGCCAGACCATATAATCGCTGTATCCACTATTGCTAGTCAAAGTAAAAAATTGGTTCGTTCCACTTTAGCGGGAGTATTCTGGGGGATAGGTCATACAGCCACATTATTCATTATTGGAATTATTCTTATTCTAATGAAAGCGGAGATACCAGAAAAATGGGCTATGTCATTAGAGTTTTTAGTAGGTGTTATGCTCGTTTAACTTGGTGTCACAGCTATACTTTCTTTTAAAAATATCTATGTGCATCAGCATGAACATGAACATGATGGAGAACATAAACATATCCATTCCCAAACACATAGTGGAAAATATGCGCACAAACACCAATATAAAAATGTTTCATACTTAAAATCTATGTTTATTGGTTTAGTTCATGGGCTTGCAGGAAGTGGAGCAATGGTACTATTAACAATGAGTACAGTACAGAGTGTTTGGGAAGCTGCTATTTATATCTTTATATTTGGTGTAGGAACCGTTTAAACTGTACCCGTTAGAGTAGACACTTAAAAAAGGTCTGCCCTATCGGGTACTTTTATGTATAATGAATAAAAATTGTAAGAATCGGAGAATAATCCTATGTCAAAAAAACTCTTCACTGATAAAGAAATAAAGATCCTTTCTAATAATCCTTATGTCAAATCTGTAAGTACAAAAGGAATTACCTACACTGATGAATTTAAAAGGATTTTTATATCTGAAAGTGTGAATGGAAAATTACCACGGCAGATTTTTGAGGAGAATGGTTTTGATGTTGATATCATTGGTATCGTTAGGGTACAAAAAGCAGCTTATAGATGGCGTGT
>NZ_JAGGQR010000042.1:0-44405 GCF_018613205.1 Bacillus sp. ISL-46 | reverse complement strand
AAGGTATACTCGTTTTTACAAACTTCTTCTGCATTATCTAGTTTTGAGGGAATGATACCTCAACAAAATAGTCTGGCAGCAATGGCGAGAAGGTCACACCCGTTCCCATACCGAACACGGAAGTTAAGCTTCTCAGCGCCGATGGTAGTTGGGACACGCGTCCCTGTGAGAGTAGGACGTTGCCAGGCAAATCTAAGACAACCAGTAATGGTTGTTTTTTTGTTATGTGGAGAAAATAATTGTGATTATTAATTTATGGTGATGTAAACCAGGGAGTAAGGATAAGTGTCCGATCTTAAGGCTCACAGTGCCCATGCACGAAGAAAAAAGGACCGAACGGTCACTCTGAGGAGTTCACAGCGCCCGCACACAAAGAAAAAAGGACTGAACGGTCACTCTGAGGAGTTCACAGTGCCCGTGCTCGAAGAAAAAAGGACCGAACGGTCACTCTGAGGAGATCACAGTGCCCATGCTCGAAGAAAAATACACTGAACGGTCACTCTGAGGGTTTCAAAGGACAAAATCTCACAAGTGAGCAGGAAAAAAGTCTATCGTAAAATTATTTTTCCATTAATTGTTTGTAACATCAAACATTGTAAACACTAAGTATGATTGGAAGACAAGTGGGTGATATGATGGATTGGATGGAATTGCTGCATCACTATAAACTGATAAGTATTCTAATAGCTGCTGTTATTGCAAGGGTCATTGTTTTTATCATAAATAAAACGGTTCATAATTTCTTTCTAAAAACTCATTTCATTGAGGAACGAAAAGAGCAAACGATTGAAAGCATGATCCGCTCTTTAACAAAATACACAGTTACGATTAGTTTCATCTTTTTTGCGATATCTCAATATGTAAGTAATTTTGGAAGAATTCTTGCCGGGGCAGGGGTTGTCGGGGTAATCGTTGGATTTGGGGCGCAAAGCTTAATCAAAGATATTCTCTCAGGTATTTTCTTAATTTATGAAAAGCAGCTGCATAAAGGCGATTTTATCACAATCAATAATACCTTTAATGGAACGGTTGTGGATATAGGATTAAGGTTCTTAAAGATTCGAGAATGGAATGGAAAGGTTTTAACGATAAGCAATGGAGAAGTAAAACAGATTCACAATTTTAATATCGATCAAATGCGTGTGATTGAAAGAGTAGTGGTAAGCTATCGGGAAAATCCTGAAAGGGTGTTTGAGATTCTTGAGATTGCCTGTGAAAAAATTAATGAGGTTCACAAACCATGTTTAAAGTTAGACCACTCCAATTGTGCAATTGAACCGTTTGAAGTATATGGGATGACTACGATCAATTCGGGTTATCGAGGGATAGAATACACGGTAACGGGTCTTGTGGATGATGCCTATTACTGGGATGCAGCAAAAGGAGCAAGAAGGATTATTGCTCAAACCCTGTTTGATTACGAAATAAAATTGGCCGAAGACACTATGTTATTAAGACAGGCTGAAAATGTCTTACTTAGAGAGAGAAATTAAAGGTGGAAAGAGAGGTAATTAGTGTCAATGGGTAAAAAGAAAATGCAATTTGAGGTACATGAAAATGAAAGTATTGAGGAATGCTTGAATAGAATGAAAACGTTGGGATATACGCCTGTACGCCGCACGGAAAAGCCAATTTTTCAAGAAATAAAAAAAGGCAGTGAAACAATTTATGAGCCCGTAGCACGCCAAATTATCTTTGAAGGTACATTAATAGAGTAAAACACGAACAATATACTGTTATTTAAAAATATTGTTCGATTAATTGGTTGACACCTAAATGAGATGATTGTAAGATATAGAAGTGATTTAAACAACAAACAATTTATCTTTACCCTCGTATATCCATGGGGATATGGCCCATAAGTTTCTACCCAATAACCGTAAATTATTGGACTATGAGGGAAAGTCAATATGTTCGGTAGATTAAGGGCTGGCCCCTTTCTATTGTTATGCCCGAACAAATGGCTTTCTCTTTCATGAGAAGCTATTTGTTACGGGCTTTTTATTTAGGTAAAAAAGGAGGATTAGCGATGTCCATTCTTGTTGGAGTTATCATGGGGAGTAAATCGGATTGGGAATCAATGAAATATACTTGTGAGGTTCTCGACCAGTTAGAAATTGCTTATGAAAAAAAAGTGGTATCAGCCCATCGGACACCTGATTTGATGTTTACATATGCGAAGGAAGCCAGAGATAGAGGTTTAAAGGTGATTATTGCCGGAGCCGGCGGTGCGGCCCACCTTCCCGGAATGGTAGCTTCACAAACCATCTTGCCGGTCATCGGTGTTCCCGTACAAACACAGGCATTAAAGGGATTGGATTCATTGTTGTCTATCGTCCAAATGCCGGGTGGTGTACCTGTAGCAACAGTCGCGATTGGTAAAGCGGGTGCAGTGAATGCAGGTTTACTAGCTGCACAAATTTTAGCAACGGGTGACGCTGAATTAGCTGGAAAATTAGAAGCAAGAAGAGAAGCAACTAAACAAGAGGTACTGGAAAGTAGTGATCAACTTGTCTAACAAAACGATTTTACCAGGAGCAACGATAGGAATTATCGGCGGCGGCCAACTTGGTCGTATGATGGCTCTAGCGGCAAAGGCTCAAGGCTTTCGAATTGCGGTATTAGAACCGACGGAAGATTCTCCGTGCGGACAAGTCGCAGATATTGAAGTCATTGGGGCTTATGATGATCGCAAAGCCATCGGTAAATTAGCAGAAGTTAGTGATGTCATCACATATGAATTTGAAAACATTGATGCAGATACATTAGACTGGTTATGTGATCAAGCTTATGTGCCGCAAGGGCCGCGGCTGTTAACGGTCACGCAGGACAGGATTAAGGAGAAAGCAGCTATCCAACAAGCTGGGGTAGATGTTGCACCATATGAAGTAGTTAACAGCATGGAGGATTTATTTTTAAAAATTAACACCATCGGTTACCCGGCTGTCCTGAAAACGGCAAGAGGCGGTTATGACGGAAAAGGCCAGCTGGTGATTAGGGAACCTCAGGATTTATCGAAAGGGGAACCCCTTCTAAAACATGGTGCCTGTGTAGTAGAAAAATGGATTCCCTTTGAAAAAGAGATATCTGTGATTGTGACACGAAAGCCTGATGGTGAAACGACATTTTTTCCAGTCGCTGAAAACATTCATGAAGAAAATATTTTAGATACGACGATTGTTCCTGCACGAATTTCACAAGTTTTACAAAGAGAAGCTATTCAACTGGCAAAGAAGCTGGCCGATTCGTTACAATTAGTCGGGACGCTTGCTGTCGAAATGTTTTTGACTAGTGATGGAACCATTTATATTAATGAATTGGCGCCACGGCCGCATAACTCTGGTCATTTCTCAATTGAAGCTTGTGAAACGTCACAGTTCGAGCAGCATATCCGTGCGATCTGTAATTGGCCGCTAGGGAATACGGGGCTATTAAAACCGGCAGTTATGGTTAACCTATTAGGAGAGCATCTTGAAAACCTATATGAGGAAATTCCGACTTTGAATGACTGGAAGATTCATTTATATGGAAAAAAAGAACCAAAAATCAAACGGAAAATGGGCCATGTGACGATTTTGCGAGAGAGTGTCGAAGCGGCTCTTGCGGAAATTAATGAAAGTAGCATCTGGAAAAAAACAAAAGAAAAGATCGGGGGATAAAACATGATTGATCGTTATACTAGACCGGAAATGGGAGCTATTTGGACGGAGGAAAACCGCTTTAATGCTTGGCTTGAGGTGGAAATCCTTGCATGTGAAGCATGGGCGGAACTTGGGGATATTCCAAAGGAAGATGTTAAGAAACTTCGTGAAAATGCCTCTTTTAATATTGACCGCATTAAAGAGATTGAAGAGGAAACACGGCACGATGTGGTTGCCTTTACCCGAGCTGTCTCTGAAACATTAGGGGAAGAGCGGAAATGGGTCCATTACGGCCTAACGTCAACAGATGTGGTTGATACGGCCCTTTCTTATTTATTAAAGCAGGCCAATGCGATTTTACAAAAAGACTTAGAAAACTTTGTTGAGATATTAAAAAATAAAGCCAAGGAACATAAATTAACGGTAATGATGGGACGGACGCACGGAGTTCATGCGGAGCCGACCACATTTGGTTTAAAGCTTGCCCTTTGGTATGAAGAAATGAAACGGAACTTGGAGCGCTTTAGACAAGCGGCCGAGGGTATTGAGTTCGGAAAGATTTCAGGTGCGGTAGGGACATACGCGAATATTAATCCGTTTGTAGAACAGTATGTTTGTGAAAAATTAGGGTTGCAACGGGCGCCGATTTCGACGCAAACCTTGCAGCGCGACCGCCATGCCCACTACATGTCGACGCTTGCTTTGATTGCAACTTCTATTGAGAAATTCGCTGTTGAGGTTCGCGGACTGCAAAAGAGTGAAACTCGTGAAGTGGAAGAGTTTTTTGCAAAGGGACAAAAGGGATCTTCGGCAATGCCGCATAAGCGAAATCCAATTGGTTCGGAAAATATGACTGGTTTAGCCCGAGTGATTCGCGGCTATATGATGACGGCTTTCGAAAATGTACCGCTTTGGCATGAACGTGATATCTCTCACTCATCTGCGGAACGGATCATTTTACCGGATGCCACGATTGCTTTGAATTATATGTTGAACCGCTTTGGTAACATTGTGAAGAACCTAACCGTTTATCCGGAGAATATGAAGCGCAACATGGATCGTACCCTCGGGTTGATTTATTCCCAACGTGTGTTGCTTGCACTGATTGATAAGGGGCTATCACGCGAAGAAGCTTATGACACAGTACAGCCAAAGGCGATGGAAGCATGGGAGAAACAAGTTCCTTTCCGCAGCTTAATTGAAGCAGAGGATAAAATTACTTCGCTGCTATCCAGTGCTGAAATTGCCGATTGTTTTGATTATAGCTATCATCTTCAACATGTAGATACAATTTTTGACCGCTTAGGGTTGAATGAGTAAAGGGACATGTGACTAAAACATAAAAAAAGGCGAGAGCTGGGGCACTCATGCCCCTCGCCTAGTAAGAAGATTCCCAATATTGCAATATAGGAGGCGTTTCTACAATGAAAAAACCTTTATACGAAGGAAAAGCGAAACGAATTTATGCAACAGACGACGAACAGATTGTTTTGGTTGAGTATAAGGATTCAGCAACTGCCTATAACGGACAAAAGAAGGCTGACATCACAGGAAAAGGCCGTTTAAATAACGAGATTACTAGTTTGTTATTTTTAAAACTTAAAGAACAGGGAATTGAATCCCACTTTATCGAGCGTATATCTGAAATAGAACAATTGGTGAAAAAAGTAACCATCATTCCGCTTGAAGTAGTTGTTCGAAATATTGCGGCAGGAAGCCTTGCAAATAGATTGGGAATTGAAGAGGGCCGCGAGTTATCGACGCCGATTGTTGAGTTTTACCTGAAAAACGATGAACTTGGAGATCCGCTTGTAACATTAGATCACATCCTTGAACTGCAAGTTGCAACTGAAGAGGATGCAGCAATTTTACGAGAAAAAGCACTTCAAATTAATACAGTTTTATCAAGCTTCTTCAATGAACTTGGCATACGTCTCATCGATTTTAAACTAGAGTTTGGAAAAGACAAGGACGGTCAAATATTACTTGCCGATGAAATTTCCCCCGACACCTGCAGGCTATGGGATAAAGAAACCAATGAAAAGCTCGATAAGGATGTATTCCGCCGTGATTTAGGAAGTTTAACAGATGCTTACGAAAATATTTTAGCGAGATTGGGAGGACGTCAGCATGTATAAAGTAAAGGTATTTGTCACATTAAGAGAAAGTGTATTAGACCCACAGGGGAAAGCAGTAACCAACTCGTTAAATTCTCTAAACTATAAGGAAGTAGCCGATGTCCGAATCGGTAAATATATGGAGTTAACGATTGAAAAATCAGATCGGGATATTAATGAAGTGATCAATGAAATCTGTACCAACCTTTTAGCTAATCCGGTCATTGAAGATTACCGTTACGAAGTAGAGGAGTGTGTTACTCTGTGAAATTTGCGGTAATCGTCTTCCCTGGATCAAATTGTGACGTTGATATGTTCCATGCCATTCAAGATGAACTTGGAGAGCAAGTTGAATATGTTTGGCATGATTCTGAAAGCTTAGAAGAATTTGATGGAATTTTGCTTCCAGGCGGCTTTTCTTATGGTGACTATTTGCGCACTGGAGCTATTGCTAGATTTAGTAATGTTATGAAAGAAGTCATCAAAGCGGCAGAAGCAGGAAAGCCGGTTCTTGGAGTATGTAACGGATTTCAAATTCTGCTCGAAGCAGGGTTACTTCCAGGGGCTATGAGACGAAACGAAAGCCTCTCATTTATTTGTAAGCCTGTTGAGTTAAAAGTCGAAAACAATCAGACGATGTTTACGTCTGAATACAGCAAAGGGGAATCTATTGTTGTCCCTGTTGCGCACGGTGAAGGAAATTACTATTGTGACGAGGAAACACTTGCGAAGTTGAAAGAAAATAATCAAATTGTTTTTACCTATAATCAAAATCCGAACGGTAGTCTTGCTGATATCGCTGGAATTACCAATGAAAAAGGAAACGTTCTTGGGATGATGCCTCACCCGGAAAGAGCAGTAGATGAACTATTAGGCGGCGCCGATGGACTGAAAATGTTCCAATCGATTGTGAAAACTTGGAGGGAAGCACATGTTGTCAACGCTTGAACCAAATCCTAACCAGATCAAAGCAGAAAAAATATATCAGCAAATGGGTTTGTCCGACGAAGAATTTGCAATGGTTGAAAACATTCTTGGACGTACACCGAATTATACCGAAACAGGTTTATTTTCCGTCATGTGGTCGGAACATTGCAGCTACAAAAATTCAAAGCCGATTCTTAGAAAGTTCCCGATTACAGGGGAACGAGTTTTACAAGGACCTGGTGAAGGTGCGGGTATCGTAGATATCGGCGATGAACAGGCTGTTGTTTTTAAAATAGAAAGTCATAATCACCCATCAGCTATTGAACCATATCAAGGAGCAGCAACCGGCGTAGGCGGTATTATCCGCGATGTTTTCTCGATGGGAGCAAGACCAATCGCTATGTTAAACTCGCTTCGCTTTGGTGAACTGGACTCCGCCCGGGTACGCTATTTATTTAAAGAGGTCGTTGCAGGGATTGCCGGCTATGGCAACTGTATTGGAATTCCAACAGTTGGCGGCGAAATCCAATTCGACCCTTGCTATGAAGGAAATCCGCTAGTCAATGCCATGTGTGTTGGACTAATTGACCATAAGGACATCAAAAAAGGGCAAGCACATGGTGAAGGCAATACTGTTATGTATGTTGGGGCTAAAACTGGCCGAGACGGTATTCATGGTGCGACCTTTGCTTCCGAGGAATTAACGGAACAATCCAATGAGGATCGTCCTGCAGTTCAAGTAGGCGACCCATTTATGGAAAAATTACTGCTTGAAGCCTGCTTAGAATTAATTCATTTTGATGCACTTGTCGGCATTCAGGACATGGGTGCAGCGGGACTTGTCAGCTCATCTGCGGAAATGGCCAGTAAAGCAGGAATGGGAATTGAAATGAATTTAGACTTGGTTCCACAGCGGGAAACAGGGATGTCTGCTTACGAAATGATGCTGTCTGAATCCCAAGAACGGATGCTCATCGTCGTGAAAAAAGGTAGAGAACAAGAAATTGTCGAGCTTTTTGAAAAATACGGACTTGAAGCAGTTGGTATCGGGACAGTAACTAGCGATAAACAGCTTCGTCTCATTCATAACGGGGAAATCGTTGCGGACGTTCCGGCTGATGCGTTAGCGGAAGATGCACCGGTTTACCAAAAACCGTCAAAAGAACCAAGCTATTTTAAGGAATTCCAAACAATGGAGAACGAAATTCCACAGGTAGATGATGTGAAAGAAACGCTTTTACAAATTTTACGTCAGCCAACCGTTGCAAGTAAGGAATGGGTGTATGAGCAGTACGATTACATGGTGCGTACAAATACAGTCGTTTCCCCAGGATCAGATGCTGCCGTTGTTAGAATTCGTGGAACAAGGAAAGCATTAGCGATGACAACGGATTGTAATTCCCGCTATGTCTATTTAGATCCAGAAATGGGTGGGAAGATCGCCGTGGCAGAAGCAGCCCGCAATATTGTTTGTTCTGGTGCGGAACCATTAGCGATTACAGACAACCTAAATTTCGGAAACCCGGAAAAACCAGAAGTGTTCTGGCAGATTGAAAAAGCTGCTGATGGCATGAGCGAAGCCTGCCGTGTTCTTGAGACTCCGGTAATTGGTGGAAACGTCTCTTTATATAACGAAACAAGTGGAACAGCGATCTATCCAACACCAGTCGTCGGGATGGTTGGTTTAGTAACCGATATTGATCATATTACGACACAGCACTTTAAAAATAGCGGCAACCTTATTTATTTAGTCGGGGAGACAAAGGATGAATTCGGCGGCAGTGAACTGCAAAAGCTTCTGAACGGAAAGGTTTTCGGTAAAGCCCCTGAATTAAATGTAACGATTGAAAAAGAAAGACAGAATCAGGTCCTAGCTGCGATTCGTGCAGGATTGGTTCAATCAGCTCATGACCTATCAGAAGGCGGTTTAGCCGTTGGGTTAGCTGAATGTCTTTTTGCGAATGAAAAGCTTGGAGCGGAAGTAGAAATAGCGGGAAACCTAGTTTCTGCCTTATTCAGTGAAACACAGTCTCGTTTCCTTTTGTCGGTAAAAGAAGAAGATAAGCTTGAATTTGAAAGCTTAGTAGACGCAGTACAAATCGGTTTAGTGAATGATACAGCTAAATTGCAAATCACAATGGGTGAGTCAACCGTACTTGAAGCTTCAATTGAAGAATTAAAAGATGCCTGGAAAGGGGCGATCCCATGTTACCTGAAATCAAGGGATTAAATGAAGAGTGTGGAATTTTTGGGGTTTGGGGACATGTAGACGCAGCACAGCTTACCTATTACGGACTTCACAGCCTTCAGCATCGCGGCCAGGAAGGAACAGGCATTGTTGTATCTGATGGAAGTAAGTTAAAAGGCGTAAAGGGTGAAGGGCTCGTGTCCGAAATCTTTACGGCTAGTGCCATGAAGGAATTGACAGGTACTGCAGCGATTGGACACGTTCGGTATGCAACAGCAGGCGGCGGCGGGTACGAAAATGTTCAGCCGCTCTTGTTTCATTCACAAATGGGAAGTCTTGCCCTTGCACATAATGGCAACCTAGTTAATGTGAACTCATTAAAACATCAGCTTGAGGCTCAAGGGAGTATTTTTCAAACCAGCTCTGATACCGAGGTATTAGCTCACTTAATGAAGAGAAGCGGCTACACTGATTCAAGGGACCGTGCCAAAAACGCACTCTCGATGTTAAAAGGGGCGTATGCCTACCTTATTATGACAGAAAACGAATTAATGGTGGCACTTGATCCGCACGGCTTAAGACCTCTTTCGCTCGGATGCCTTGGTGATGCCTATATTGTTGCATCAGAAACCTGTGCTTTTGATGTAGTAGGTGCGGAATATATTCGCGATATTCGCCCCGGGGAACTATTAATTATCAATGATAAGGGGATAACTTCTGAACAATTCGCTGTAAGTACAACGAAAGCTATTTGTACGATGGAATATATTTATTTTTCAAGACCGGACAGTAACATTCAAGGAATCAACGTTCATACCGCCCGTAAAAACCTCGGGAAAAGAATGGCAGTTGAAGCCCCGTTTGAGGCGGATGTCGTCACAGGTGTACCGGATTCTAGTATTTCAGCTGCGATTGGTTATGCGGAAGCAACGGGAATTCCCTATGAAATGGGATTAGTCAAAAACCGCTATGTCGGAAGGACGTTCATCCAGCCTTCTCAATCGTTACGAGAGCAAGGGGTAAAAATGAAGCTTTCCCCTGTACGTGGCGTAGTAGAAGGAAAGAGAGTCGTGATGGTGGACGATTCGATTGTTCGAGGAACAACAAGCAGGCGGATTGTCACGATGCTAAAAGATGCAGGAGCAACAGAGGTTCACGTTGTCATTACTTCTCCTCCGATTAAAAATCCGTGCTTCTATGGAATTGATACGTCTACGAAGGAAGAATTGATTGCCTCTGATAAATCGATTGAAGAAATGAGAGAACTGATTGGTGCGGACACGCTAACGTTTATTAGCGTGGAGGGAATGATCGAAGCGATTGGTAGAAAAGATGGGGACGGCACCAGCGGTTATTGCCTTGGCTGTTTTACCGGAAATTACCCAACCGAAATTTACCCTGACACACTCCAATATTATTACCAAAAGTAGAAAGGGGCGAGCAGCGTGGCAAATGCGTATAAGCAAGCAGGAGTCAATATTGAAGCAGGCTATGAAGCAGTAGAGAGAATGAAAAAGCATGTTCAAAAAACAGCCCGGGCTGGCGTCCTTGGCAGTTTGGGCGGATTTGGCGGTATGTTTGATTTATCTGCACTACAATTAAAAGAACCAGTTTTGGTGTCAGGCACCGATGGGGTGGGCACGAAACTGATGATTGCTTTTTGGATGGATAAGCATGATACGATTGGAATCGATGCAGTCGCGATGTGTGTTAATGATATTGTTGTACAGGGTGCAGAGCCCTTGTTCTTTTTAGATTACATTGCTTGTGGAAAAGCGGAGCCTGAAAAAATTGAGGCAATTGTCAAAGGAATTGCCGATGGTTGTGAGCAGGCTGGCTGTGCGCTGGTTGGCGGTGAAACAGCTGAAATGCCTGGATTGTATAGTGAAACGGAGTATGATTTAGCCGGATTTACGGTTGGTGCCTGTGAAAAATCGCAGCTCATCACGGGCGAAACGATTCAAGCGGGTGATGTGCTGATTGGCTTAGCATCGAGCGGTATTCACAGTAATGGTTATTCACTTGTAAGAAAAGTATTTAATGACTGGTCGTTACTTGATTTTGTTGATGAACTCGGGTGTACATTAGGAGAAGAGTTACTCAAGCCTACAAAAATTTATGTGAAACCGATTTTGTCCGCGTTGAAAAAGTTCCAATTAAAAGGTATGGCTCATATAACAGGCGGCGGATTTATTGAAAATATTCCGCGCATGCTGCCAGCGGGTCTTGGTGCTGAGTTGTATGAAAAAAGCTGGGATATCCCACCTGTTTTTAAACTACTATCTTCTCATGGACAAATTGATTACCAAGAGATGTATAATATTTTTAACATGGGTATCGGCATGGTGATTGCTGTGGATCCGGAAAATGCAGCTGACCTGTTAGAACATTTTAACCAATCTGGAGAGACCGCTTATGAAATTGGTGTGGTAACTGGGAATGAAGGAATTAACATCAAGGCTCAAGGTGGCCGCCTATGAAAAAGATAGCTGTGTTTGCATCAGGGAGCGGAAGCAATTTCCAGGCCATTATTGATGTAGTTCAAGCAGGCCATCTTGATGCAAATATTTCTCTTTTAGTTTGCGACAAACCGGGTGCTTTTGCGATTGAAAGAGCAAGAGCAGCAAAAATCCCGAGTTTTGTTTTTACCGCAAAGGACTATACTAGTAAGGAACATTATGAGGAAGAAATTTTAGCTCAATTAAAGACCTCTGGTGTAGAATTTATTGTCCTTGCCGGATACATGCGCTTGATTGGTTCGAAATTGTTAGCTGAGTATAAAGGAAGAATCGTCAATATCCACCCGTCACTCCTTCCAGCTTTTCCTGGCAAAGATGCGATTGGGCAGGCGTTGGCTGCTCAAGCGAAGTGGAGCGGTGTCACCATCCATTTTGTTGATGAGGGAATGGATACGGGTCCAATCATTATTCAGGAGCGGGTTCGACTCGACGAAAATGAGACAAGAGATAGCCTACAGCAGAAAATCCAGAAAAGCGAACATAAACTTTATCCATCCGTACTGCAAATGCTATTGACACAAGGAGATGTAATCAATGACACAAAAGCGCGCGCTAATTAGTGTTTCTGACAAAAATGGAATAACTGAATTTGCAAGGGATTTAGTCAGCCTAGGATATGAACTTATTTCCACAGGAGGCACGAAAAAGGCTCTTCAAGAGCAGGGTATACCTGTTCTTAGTGTTAGTGATGTAACTAATTTTCCGGAAATTTTAGAAGGTCGTGTGAAAACATTAAATCCATTGATCCATGGCGGCTTGCTTGCAAAACAGGATGATGTAAAGCATCAACAACAGCTAGACGAGCATGGAATACAAGCAATTCAACTGGTTTGCGTCAATCTTTATCCTTTCCAGCAAACAATCGAAAAACCAGATGTTACAGTTGCTGATGCGATTGAAAATATTGATATCGGCGGTCCAACGATGCTTCGTGCTTCTGCCAAAAACCATCAATATGTCACTGTTGTGGTCGATCCAACTGACTATGAGACCGTAATTGCTGAATTAAAAGCAGATGGTGAAACGAAGTTTGAAACAAGAAGAAAGCTTGCAGCAAAGGTGTTCCGCCACACTGCAGCCTATGATGCCTTAATTGCGGAGTATATGACCCATTTGGCTGAAGAAAAAAACCCAGAGACATTAACAGTAACATATGAATTAAAACAGTCTCTTCGTTATGGGGAAAATCCACACCAACAAGCAGCTTTTTATAAAAAGCCACTTGGTTCGACATTCTCGATTGCGAATGCCGTCCAGCTTCATGGAAAAGAGCTATCTTATAACAATATCAACGATGCGGATGCAGCCCTGCAGATTGTTAAAGAGTTTGCAGGACCAGCGGCTGTCGCCGTAAAGCATATGAACCCATGCGGTGTTGGAACAGGTGAAACAGGGTATGATGCCTTTACAAAAGCATTTGCAGCGGATCCTGTGTCAATTTTTGGAGGAATTATTGCTTTTAACCGTGAAGTAGATGCCCAAACAGCAAGCAAACTTCATGAAATTTTCTTAGAGATCATCATTGCGCCTTCCTTCTCAGAGGAAGCATTAGCGATTTTAACTGGGAAAAAGAATCTTCGCCTGTTAACCATTCCATTTAATGATGTTAAAAAACCAGAGTTAAAAATGACAACGATTGAAGGCGGATTGTTAGTTCAAGAGCAAGACCGTTATACATTAGAAGATGCGAACGTCACGGTTGCCACGAAAAGACAACCGACAGATGCAGAATGGGAAGCATTAAAGCTGGGCTGGAAAGTTGTCAAGCATGTGAAATCAAATGCGATTGTGGTTACTAATGAGGATATGACAATTGGTATTGGTGCTGGACAGATGAACCGAGTAGGTGCAGCTGAAATTGCGTTGAAGCAAGCTGGTACAAAGGCTGAGGGAGCGGCTCTTGCATCAGATGCCTTTTTCCCAATGGACGATACCGTTGAAGCAGCGGCGAAAGCTGGAATTACGGCAATTATTCAGCCAGGCGGATCCATCCGTGATGAGGATTCAATTAAAAAAGCAGATGAATATGGAATTGCAATGGTGTTTACAGGAGTTAGACATTTCAAACATTAAACCGATGGAGGGCATTCGATGAACGTACTGATTATCGGCCGTGGTGGTAGAGAACATGCAATTTGCCGAAAAGTAAGTGAAAGCGCAGGATTAGAAAAAGTATTTGTTGCTCCTGGTAATCCCGGAATGGCAGATGTAGCGGAACTTGTCTCGATTGCAGAGTCGGAACATGAACAGCTCCTTCAGTTCGCTAAGGACAATGGAGTGGGCTTAACGATTATTGGTCCAGAGGTACCCTTGCTGGAGGGACTTGCTGACAAATTTGAAGCTGCTGGTTTGGCCGTATTCGGTCCGCGCCAAGCAGCAGCCGAGATTGAAGGAAGTAAGTCATTCGCAAAAGAACTAATGAAGAAATATCAAATCCCTACGGCTGATTATGCTGTTTTCACTAAATATGAGGATGCCCGTAACTATATTGAGGAAAAAGGTGCGCCGATTGTCATTAAAGCGGACGGATTAGCAGCAGGAAAAGGTGTCACCGTAGCGCTCACGAAAGAAGAGGCCCTCGCTAGCGTGGAAGAAATGCTTATTGATGCAAAATTCGGTGCAGCGTCATCCCGTGTAGTCATTGAAGAGTTTTTAGCGGGTGAGGAATTTTCGTTAATGGCATTGGTGAATGGTGAGGTCGTCGTACCATTAGAAATCGCTCAAGATCATAAACGCGCCTATGATGGTGACCTTGGTCCAAATACAGGCGGAATGGGTGCTTACTCACCTGTTCCTCAAATCGGTGCGGAGACCGTTCAAACGGCTGTTGATACTGTCCTTATTCCGGCGGCAAAAGCAATGGTACAGGAAGGCAGAAGTTTTTGCGGCGTGTTATATGCGGGTTTGATAAAAACACCTGATGGTCCAAAGGTGATTGAATTTAATGCCCGTTTTGGTGATCCAGAGACACAAGTAGTGCTGCCTAGATTGAAATCGGATTTAGTTCAAGTCGTGTTGGAGCTCTTAAATGGAGGATGTCCTACTCTTGAATGGGATGAACAGGCTATGATCGGTGCTGTAGTGGCTGCGAAAGGGTACCCTGAGGTATATGAAAAGGGTGCAGTGTTAACAGGGTTAGCAGAGTTAAATAATCAAGAGGTTTTCACTTTTCATGCAGGAACAGTGAAAAATGATGCAGGTGAGTTTGTTACTGCTGGAGGCAGGGTGCTTCTTGTAGGAGCCAAAGCCGAAAGTATAGTAGAAGCGCAAGAAAAAGTGTATCGTGAACTGGAAAAGTTAACATGTGATGGTGTCTTTTATCGAAAAGATATCGGTGCAAAAGCGATCCAACCCGTTACGCGCTAACGGGCTCGCCTCTTTCCAGTTCGACGGATAAACACATAAAGAAGTGCGACAATGCTGCCGATAATGGCAATTAGAACAAACGACATATCCGTTAGATACTCCCAAAACATGAACAATCAACTCCAATCAAGGGCTGACCGCTTTAGGGTCAGCTCTTTTTTAGCTTGAAAAAAATGAGATTCGATGATATCTACAATTCCCCGATTTAAGTTGGATTATAGGGTACCAATTGATCCCCATCCCCATTAAGTCCTTCCATTCCATCCATTGAATCCATCGCCCGATCGTGATCCTCGATCATGCACTGACATTTTTCAAATAAAGCAGTAAGCGGACAATAGCGGATAATTCCCTCTGCTACCTTCATTGCCCCACACAAGGCGACAAACAAATAAGAATCTCTCCAAGGGTGTTTGACCAGTTTAGAAGTAGTCCAGGAAAGAATCGTTAAGCCGATCGTAATCCGAATTAATGCATTTAAGATACTAATATTTGGTTTAACATTCATTTTGTTCACTCCTTCACAAATTGTTTACAAATATTATCAATTCTTTAATGCGTTAAACAGTAAAATATGATAATATTGTATCTAAAGAATTTTTTGTAAGGGCTTTCTTTACTGTTAAATCAACTTATTATTGTATAGATAGTTTTTTTAAAAAAGGGGAGGGAAGACGTATGCTAGAGCAACGCTACCGCTGGAAAAATAAACACTTACGCATGCATGTATCCGTTTTGGATGGAAAAACGTCTCCAACCATTTTATTGAAAAACGCCTTGTATTTAAATCAGACGTTTCAAAAGTGGTTAAGAGCAAATATTTGGATTTGTGAAGATCGGATTGTTTATGTGGGTGAGAACTTGCCAACACATCTTGATAACTGTGAAATCATTGATTGCACCAATGAGATTCTTGTCCCGGGATACATTGAGCCACATGCCCATCCGTTTCAATTATATAATCCCCAAACACTGGCTGCGTATGCATCCCAGTTCGGGACAACGACATTAATTAATGACAATATGGCCCTTGTTTTACATTTGGAAAAAAGGGAAGCGTTTACATTATTAAAGGATCTTCGCTCCATTCCAACAACGATGTTTTGGTGGAGCCGTTTTGATTCACAAACAGAAATTCTGCATGAAGAAGAAATTTTTTCACATAGTAATGTTAAATCATGGCTTGAGCACGATGCGGTTCTTCAGGGCGGGGAATTGACAGGATGGCCCAAACTGCTTGATGGCGATGATATGATGCTCCATTGGATTCAAGAAGCAAAACGGATGCGCAAGCAAATTGAAGGCCACTTTCCAGGAGCTTCGGAAAAAACATTGGCAAAAATGATGCTGCTTGGTGCGGACTCTGACCATGAAGCGATGACAGGTGAAGAAGTATATAACCGATTAATGCAAGGGTATATGGTGTCTTTAAGGTATTCATCGATTCGACCTGATCTTCCGAACATATTGGATGATATGAAGCGACTAGGTATAGAGGCATATGATAGATTAATATTTAATACTGATGGTTCATCCTCAACCTTTTACGAGCAAGGAGTCACTGATGCAATGATTCGCATTGCCATTGAAAAAGGTGTTCCAGCTATTGATGCCTATAACATGGCAACAGTAAATATTGCCCGCTATTACAATATTGATCATCTCCATGGTAATATTGCCACTGGCCGGGTAGCCAATATAAACTTCTTATCCAGTATTGAAAATCCAACACCTGTTTCCGTTCTAGCGAAAGGAAAATGGGTCAAACGGGATGGACAGCGAGTGGCCGATGCCTACCCGCCAATTACTTGGAACGATTATGGACTAAAGCCGATGGAGTTGGATTGGGATTTATCAATAGATGATATGCAATTTTCCATGCCGTTTGGGATCAAGATGGAAAATGCCGTCATCACCAAGCCATATTCCATTTCTATTGATGCATCAGGTGATGAACTGCCATCACATCATGATGAATGCTTTTTTACATTGATTGACCGCAATGGGAAATGGCGAATTAATACGTTATTAAAAGGATTTGCGACTACATTATCAGCGTTGGCCAGTTCGTATTCAAATACCGGAGATATTATTTTAATAGGAAAAAATAAACAAGATATGCTCCAGGCTTTTAATAGAATGAAAGAATTAGGCGGCGGCATTGTGATGGTTGAGGACAATCAGGTCGTGTGCGAGATACCATTAACTTTAGGTGGAATCATGTCAAACCTTCCAATCGAAGAATTAATCAGTCATGAAAAAAGACTGCTTACCGAGTTAAAAGAACGAGGCTATTCATTTTCAGATCCTATATACAGTCTTGCCTTCTTTTCTGCAACACATTTGCCTTACATTCGGATTACCCCACAGGGAATGTACGATGTAATGAATAAAACAGTACTCTTTCCGTCAATAATGCGTTAAACTGTAAGTGAGTAAAGTTTTAAAGCGTGAAAGTGTTTTTCTTATTGAGAGTAAATAGGGGTGTGTTCATGAAAATGAAAAAATGGGTTGTTTTCGTGATAGCTTTCCTGTTACTACTTTCTGGGTGTAGTGATAAGGAAAAGGTTACGGAACCAGTAAAGAAGGAAAAACCTGTAACTCAAACAGAGAATAAACCAGAAGAGAAACAAGTTGACCCGTATTCTTATCCATTAACAGGGATTGGCTCTGAAACCAGCACAGATGGAAGAGCGGTAGCTGTAATGATTAATAATCACCCAAAAGCAAGACCCCAATCGGGCCTGAACAAGGCAGATATCGTCTATGAAATTCTAGCAGAGGGTGATATCACTCGCTTCCTGGCAGTATTTCAAAGTGAAAAGCCGGCAAATATTGGTCCGGTAAGGAGTGCAAGGGACTATTATATATACTTGGCAAAAGGACTTAATGCCCTTTACATTGCCCATGGCTATAGCCCGGAAGCAAAGAAACTCCTAAATGGTAACTATATTGATAATTTAAATGGGATGGTCTATGATGGTACACTATTTAAACGCTCTAAAACCCGAAAAGCACCCCATAACTCCTATATTACGTATGAAAACATTTTAAAAGGTGCTAAGCAGAAGAAATACTCAATGGAAAAAAGTCCAGCACCATTTAAATTTTTCACAGAAGAAGAAAGTATAAATATTACGGGTAAGGAAGCTAAATCTGTTAAAATTACTTATTCTAAGAGTGGAATTTCCAATTCAGTCTTAAAATTTGACGATACGATCGGTAAATATATTCGTTTTTCAGGCAACGAGCAAACCATTGATTTAGATACAAAAGAGCCTGTTTTGTTGGATAATATTTTTATTATCGAAGCTGAGCACCAGTTTATCGATTCTTATGGGCGTCGAGATATCGATTTTAAGTCTGGCGGAAAAGCCTATTTGCTTCAAAAGGGTAAGGTCAACCAAGTGGAGTGGATGAATAAGAACGGTGAAATTGTTCCAGTCAAAAATGGTGAAGAGGTTCCACTCGTACCAGGAAAAACATGGGTCAATGTTGTTCCAACCAAACCTGGTCTGCAGAATATTGCCACGTTTGATGTAAACTAAATAGACATTTTAAAGGGGTAAACAATATGCAAATTAATAAATTACGGGGTAAGGAGCTTGATCAATTGTTTCAAGCCGTTCTTTCCTTAAATGATCTTGAAGAGTGCTATCGCTTTTTTGACGATTTATGCACAATTAATGAAATTCAGTCATTAGCACAACGTCTTGATGTAGCAAGAATGCTACGCGAAGGGAATACGTATCACAAAATTGAAACGGAAACCGGGGCGAGCACAGCCACCATTTCACGGGTGAAACGCTGCTTGAATTATGGAAACGATACGTATGAAATGGTCCTTGAACGAGTTAAGGGCGAAACGACTGGAACTAAACAAGAATAAACAAGCCGGAGAGAAATTGCTCTTCGGTTTTTTTTTTTGAATCCAGCTCCAGCCCCTGATCAAGGCTCTTCAGCTTTTTAGATTTAGTTATGATTTCCAAATTTAGATTTAGTGTTTTCTTTTTTAATCGAATCGGCTAGTGCTATAATGGTGTAATGGAATTAATGATATGGGAGGATCTTTTTGATGTATGATTTTCGCGAGTGGCGGCATGTGTTTAAACTCGATCCAAATAAAGAAATAGCGGAAGACCGTTTAGAAAAAATCTGTGAATCAGGAACCGATGCCATTATCGTAGGTGGGACAGATGGGATTACATTAGAAAAAGTCCTCGATTTGATGGCAAGAATTCGCAGGTTTTCGGTCCCATGTGTCCTTGAAGTATCAACGATTGAGACGGTTACACCAGGATTCGACCTTTATTTTATTCCAACCATTTTAAATAGCAGCGATACCAAATGGATTACAGGACTTCACCACCAAGCGGTTAAGGAATTTGGTGAAATCATGGATTGGGAAGAAATTATCATGGAGGGCTATTGCATTTTAAATGAGGAGTGCAAAGCTGCCAAACTGACAAATGTGAAAACAAACATAACCAATGAAGAAGTAATTGCCTACGCGGTAATGGCTGAAAAAATGTTTCAGCTGCCGATTTTTTATGTAGAATATAGCGGTAAATATGGTGATGTTGAACTGGTTGCGAGCGTGAAAAAGTCGCTTGAAAAAACAATCCTTTTTTATGGTGGAGGAATATCAACCATTGAACATGCCTCAGAAATGGCCAAGCATGCAGATGTCATTGTGGTCGGAAACGCCATTTATGAAAATTTTGACTTAGCCTTGGAGACAGTAAAGATTGATCGATCATTGCTAAAGTAGAAAAATAGAGTTATGATAAAAATAAGAACAAATGTTTGTGATGGTGGTGGATATTAAATGCAATATTTAACTGATAAGCTATTAAATGGACTGAATCCAGAGCAGCAAAGTGCCGTTAGGGCAACTGATGGACCGCTGTTACTAATGGCTGGTGCCGGAAGTGGTAAGACAAGAGTACTGACCCATCGAATTGGCTATTTAATTGTAGAAAAAAGAGTAAATCCATATAATATTTTAGCGATTACGTTTACAAATAAAGCCGCACGAGAGATGAGAGAACGGATCGGAAAAATGATGGGCGGGGCCGCCGAAGAAATTTGGATTTCCACCTTTCACTCGATGTGTGTCAGGATTTTACGCCGAGATATTGACCGAATCGGCTTTAACCGTAATTTTACGATTCTTGATTCAACCGATCAGCTATCCGTGGTCAAAGGAATTCTTAAGGAAAAAAATATTGATCCGAAGAAATTTGATCCACGTGCTATTTTAGGAGCTATCAGCTCAGCGAAAAATGAGTTGATCGAACCGGACGAGTATAAGAAGTCAGGCGGAGGCTATTTTGAAGATGTTGTAGGTACTGCGTACGAAGAATACCAGAAGCGATTAAGAAAGAATCAAGCGCTGGACTTTGATGATCTCATTATGATGACGATTCAATTATTTAGACGGGTTCCTGAGGTCCTCGAATATTATCAGCGCAAGTTTCAATATATTCATGTCGATGAGTATCAGGATACGAACAAAGCACAGTATCTGTTAGTAAAGTTACTTGCAAGTCGTTTCAAGAATTTATGCGTTGTAGGGGATTCTGACCAATCCATTTATCGATGGCGCGGAGCAGATATCGCAAATATCCTCTCGTTTGAAAAAGACTATCCGAACGCAACGGTGATTTTACTAGAGCAAAACTACCGTTCAACAAAAAGGATTCTTCTAGCTGCCAATAAGGTCATCCAAAACAATCTAAACCGTAAAGCGAAGAACCTATGGACCGAAAACCCTGAAGGCAACAAACTTGTTTATTACCGTGCGGACAGTGAGCAGGGGGAAGCACAATTCGTTGCTGGAAAAATTAAAGAATTAACACGTAATCATCAAAACAAATTAACCGACATTGCCATCCTGTATCGCACGAACGCTCAGTCCCGTGTCATGGAGGAAGTGCTTCTAAAATCGAATATCGAGTACTCGATCGTGGGCGGAACAAAGTTCTATGACAGGAAAGAAATTAAGGATATGCTGGCTTATTTACGCCTAATTTCCAATCCTGATGATGATATTAGCTTACGCCGTGTTATTAATGTTCCAAAGCGAGGGATTGGTTCAAGCTCCGTTGATAAAATTGCTGATTTTGCCGTAATGCATGATTTATCCCTTTTCCAAGCACTTGAGTCAGTGGAACTATTGGGCTTGAGTCCGAAAATCACCAAAGCAGCTAGAGAATTTCGCGATTTAATCGGAAATTATACCAATATGCAAGAGTTTCTGTCTGTTACAGAACTAGTTGAAGAAGTACTGGAAAAATCCGGGTACCGTGAAATGCTCAAAGCGGAAAAATCGCTGGAAGCCCAAAGCCGCCTCGAAAACCTTGAGGAATTATTATCTGTGACAAAAAGCTTTGAAGATTCAAGTGAAGATAAGAGTCTTGTTGCCTTTTTAACCGATTTGGCCCTGGTGGCTGATATTGATTCGCTTGATGACGATGGTGAAAAGGCAGATTCAATTACGCTCATGACCTTGCACTCGGCTAAAGGGCTGGAATTCCCGGTTGTCTTCTTGATTGGAATGGAAGAAGGTGTATTCCCTCATAGCCGATCTTTGATGGAAGAAGTAGAAATGGAAGAAGAGCGCCGTCTAGCCTATGTAGGAATTACTAGAGCGGAGCAAACGCTGTTCCTGTCAAACGCCCAAATGAGAACATTGTTTGGGAGAACCAATATGAATCCACCTTCTCGCTTTATAAAAGAAATCCCTGAAGACCTGATCGAAGGAGTCGAACCAGCGGAGAAAAAAGTGAATTCAAAATCATTTGGCTCAGGACGCAGCACATCGTTCGGATCACCGAAGACGTCATTTGGTCCACCGGCTGCAGCCAGAAAACCAGTTATGCGCCCAGTTTCTGCTGCTTCTGGCGATGAGGCTGGCTGGAAGGTTGGCGATAAAGCCCAACATGGTAAATGGGGTATCGGAACCGTTGTAAGTGTAAAAGGCCAAGGGGAGGGAACGGAGTTAGATATTGCCTTTCCAAGTCCGGTTGGAATCAAACGCCTGTTAGCCAAATTTGCTCCGATTAATAAAGTCTAATTAGATAGGCTAAGTTAAACCTTATTTTGATTTTACACACTCTGTTGATTGGAGCGGAATGCGCGAGACTCCTGCGGGAGGACGGGGCAGGGGAGACCCCACAGGCGCTTAGCGCCGAGGAGGCTCCCCGGACCGCCCGCGCGGCGCTGCGCGCATGGAGTGGAAATCAACAGACAAGTTTAAGAAATCCTTAAGGAAAGGACTGAATATATGGACCTTCAACGTGCAGAAAAGAGAATCACTGAAATAAGCAGCCTGCTAAATCACTATGGCTATGAATACTATGTTTTAGACAAACCATCTGTACCAGATGCTGAATATGACAAGTTAATGCAGGAACTGTTGGAACTTGAGGAAAACCATCCGCAATTAAAAACAGCAGATTCGCCGTCACTGAGGGTTGGCGGCACCGTGCTCGATCTGTTTGAAAAGGTAGAGCATCGTACACCGATGCTTAGTCTTGGCAATGCTTTTAACGAGCAAGATTTAAGGGATTTTGACCGTCGCATCCGTCAAGCTGTCGGGGTCGATATTTCTTATGTATGTGAGTTGAAGATTGACGGTCTGGCTGTATCGTTACGATATGTGGATGGTCTATTTGCACAAGGCGCTACCCGTGGAGATGGGACCATTGGTGAAGATATTACCGCTAATATAAAAACCATCAAATCCGTCCCGCTCCGTCTCCGCGAAAATGTTTCTTTGGAGGTCCGCGGCGAAGCTTATATGCCAAAACGTTCGTTTGAAGCATTGAATCAAACAAGGGCAGAGCACGGCGAGGAGCTATTTGCCAACCCAAGAAATGCAGCAGCAGGGTCACTAAGACAGCTAGATCCGAAAATCGCTGCCTCTAGAAGACTAGATGTCTTTTTATATGGAATCGGAAATATCAGTGAAATCAGCGGGATTGATTCTCATAGCGAAGGCCTTGATTACTTGGATCGCCTCGGCTTTAAAACCAATCATGAGCGGAACAAGTGTGCATCGGTTGACGAAGTGATCGAATATGTCAATAGCTGGGTCGAAAAGCGCCCGCACCTTCCCTATGAGATTGATGGAATCGTCATTAAAGTAGATTCCTATGCCCACCAGGCAGAACTCGGAACGACAGCAAAAAGTCCGCGCTGGGCCATTGCTTACAAGTTCCCCGCAGAAGAAGTGGTCACAACTCTTTTAGATATTGAGTTAAGTGTTGGTAGAACAGGTGTGATTACCCCTACGGCCATTCTTGAGCCAGTCAAAGTAGCAGGAACAACTGTACAGCGTGCATCCTTGCATAATGAGGATTTAATCCGGGAAAAGGATATCAAGCTTGGTGACAAAGTCGTTATCAAAAAGGCAGGGGATATTATTCCAGAGGTGGTCAATGTTTTGGCTGACCATCGGACAGGGGAAGAAGTAGAATTCCACATGCCGACTCATTGTCCCGAGTGTGAAAGTGAGCTCGTGCGTTTTGAAGGAGAAGTGGCTTTACGTTGTATTAACCCTAAATGTCCTGCACAGCTTCGGGAAGGCTTAATTCATTTTGTTTCAAGGGTCGCGATGAACATCGAGGGTCTTGGGGAAAAGGTGATCAGCCAGCTTTTTGCTGAAAAATTAATTGCCGATGTTGCCGATATTTATAAGCTTACTCGTGAACAGCTTCTAGCCCTTGAAAGAATGGGTGAGAAATCAGCTACTAATCTTATTAAAGCCATTGAGATATCGAAAGATAATTCACTTGAAAAGCTTTTATTTGGACTAGGGATCCGTCATGTTGGTGCCAAAGCCGCAAAAACGTTAGCCCAACAATTTGGTACGATGGACAAACTCGCAGCTGCCACCAAGGAAGATTTAATCGCGGTTAATGAAATTGGTGATAAAATGGCGGATTCAATTGTCGCCTTTTTTGAAAAAGAAGAGGCTGTGGAGTTAATCAACGAATTAGTTATTGCGGGCGTTAATATGGAATATAAGGGTTCCAGACCAGTTTCCGCAGAAAATTCCGATTCCATCTTTGCAGGAAAGACCGTTGTTCTTACAGGAAAGCTGGAACGTTTATCCAGGAATGAAGCAAAGGATAAAATCGAAGCGCTGGGCGGGAATGTGGCTGGAAGTGTCAGCAAAAAAACACACCTTGTCATTGCAGGTGTTGAGGCGGGTTCAAAACTAACCAAGGCACAAGAACTAGGAATTGAAGTGTGGGGCGAGGAGAAACTCCTAGTTGAATTAAATAAATAAGAGGTGTATCGACGTGAGAAAGTTCTCATTGCTCGCTCTCTCCCTTGTCTTTTTGCTGAGTGCCTGTGCACCAAACTTTGAGAAGCAAAATGAGGTTGTGCAAACGAAGGAGAAAGTGAAAGGGAAGGCAATTATTCCAAAGTATAATATTTCGGACAGCTATTACCGGACAATTTTGCCATTTGAACCAGGGGAAGCACGCGGATTGGTTGTCAATAATATCAATACAAGATATGACTTAAACGAGTTTGAAATGGGCTTAATGAGAATTGCCCAAAATTCTTTTGATACAGAAAAATATTTGTTTCGTGAAGGACAGGAAATCAAAGAAGAGACAATAAGACTTTGGTTAAACCGTAAATACACAAAAGAGCAGTTCAATGAAATGAAAAAAGAAGATAAAACACTAAAAGATGCTGATAATATTGGGCTAAATCCTGTGAACACTGGAAGCAAGGGTGAACCGAGTTCGCCAATCTATTTAGCTCATATTTTAGAACACGACTACTTAATAAAAAATGAAAAGGGGAATGTAACACTCGGCGGTGTTACGATTGGCCTTGCCTTAAATTCAGTTTACTACTATAAACAGACATCAGACGGCGATACCCTTGAGGAAAAAGTCCCGCATTCAGAAATGGTCAGTGAAGGGAAGAAAATAGCTGCAGAAGTGATAAAGCGTATGAGGAGCATAAAGTCTTTAAAGGACGTTCCAATTACGATTGCCTTGTTTGAACAAGAAAGCAAGTCTTCCGTCGTTCCTGGTAACTTCATTACCTATTCCACTGTCGACAATGGCAGTACTACTTTAAATGGCTGGGAAAATGTAAATGAAAAGTACTTTCTTTTCCCTTCTGCAGATGCACAGGAAGAACATCGTGATGATGTCACTGCGTTTTTAAATTTTAAGCAGGATGTGGAGGAGTATTTTCCTAACTATAATGGTGTGATTGGCAGAGCCTTTTACATGGGAGACCAACTGCAGGATTTAAATATTAACATTCCAATTCAATTCTATGGAAAAACAGAAGGAATAGGTTTTACGCAGTATGTAACCGGCCTTGTCATGGAACATTTTCCTAAATATTTGTCTGTCTCGGTAAGTGTTACATCTGTGGATGGTCCTGAAGCACTGATTGTCCGAAAGGCTAATGAAGAGGAACCTTTTGTCCATATTTATCAATAAGATCTGGCTAATGCTGGGTCTTTTTTTGTGGGACCCGACAATTATTGCGGCCTTTAAATGAAACATGTTAGAATGAACAGTGGAGTGTAAACGTTTTTAATACATAGGAGGGTTTAACAAATGGTACAACCTTACAAGCACGAACCATTTACAGATTTTACGATTGAAGAGAACCGTCAGGCCTATCTAAAGGCGTTAAAAACAGTTGAAGGTTACTTAGGTCAGGATTACGACTTAGTTATTGATGGAGAAAGAATTGCAACAGAAGATAAAATTGTTTCTTATAATCCTTCCAATAAGGAAGAAGTAATTGGCCGCGTTTCAAAAGCTAGCCAAGACCTAGCTGAAAAAGCAATGCAAGCAGCAGTCGAAGCATTTAAAACTTGGAAAAAGGTCAAACCTGAAGTCCGCGCGGATGTTTTATTTAAAGCTGCAGCAATTATTCGCCGCCGCAAACACGAATTTTCTGCTCTTATGACGAAAGAAGCTGGTAAGCCATGGAGAGAAGCGGATGCAGATACTGCTGAAGGAATTGATTTCCTTGAATACTATGCACGCCAAATGCTAGCACTTAAAGATGGTGTACCCGTTCAAAGCCGTCCGAACGAATTTAATCGTTATTCCTATATTCCCCTTGGTGTTGGTGTTATTATCTCGCCATGGAATTTCCCATTTGCGATCATGGCAGGAACTACAGTAGCAGCTATCGTTTCTGGTAACCCGGTTCTATTAAAACCCGCTTCAACTACTCCTGTGATTGCAGCGAAGTTTGTTGAAGTCATGGAAGAAGCAGGTCTGCCTAAAGGTGTTCTTAACTTCGTACCAGGAAGCGGTGCTGAAGTGGGCGACTATTTAGTGGACCATAAAGATACTCGCTTTATCAGCTTTACTGGTTCCCGTGATGTTGGACTTCGAATTTTCGAGCGTTCTTCGAAAGTGAACCCAGGACAAGTATGGATGAAACGTTTGATTGCTGAAATGGGCGGTAAAGATACCATTGTGGTTGATAGTGAAGCAGATCTAGAGCTTGCTGCTCAATCAATTGTTGCAGGTGCGTTTGGCTTCTCAGGTCAAAAATGTTCTGCATGTTCACGTGCGGTAATCGTAGAAAGTGTTTACGATCAAGTATTGAATCGTGTCGTTGAATTAACTAATGAGTTAACGGTTGGAGATCCAACTGAACAAGCTACGTTCATGGGTCCTGTTAACGACAATAATGCGTTCAAAAAAATCATGGAATACATTGAAATCGGCAAGCAAGAAGGCAAGTTAATGGCTGGCGGCGAAGGAGATAATTCTAAAGGTTATTTCATTAAACCAACGGTTATTGCGGATCTTGCTCCTAAAGCACGTATTATGCAGGAAGAAATTTTCGGCCCTGTTGTTGGTTTCACAAAGGCAAAGAACTTCGATGAGGCTCTTGAAATTGCGAACAACACAGAATACGGCTTAACTGGTGCAGTTATTACTACAAACCGTGCTCACATGGAACAAGCTCGTGAAGACTTCCATGTTGGAAACCTGTACTTTAACCGTTCATGTACTGGAGCCATCGTTGGTTATCAGCCATTTGGCGGCTTCAATATGTCCGGAACCGACTCCAAAGCAGGCGGTCCTGACTACTTGCTGCTTCATATGCAGGCAAAAACAACATCTGAAATGTACTAATTATAAAAGTGACCCCCCTTCTCAAGCCGAGAAGGGGGGTCACTTTTATTTTGATATGTTTATCACAAAAGGGACGGTAAATACTTTGCCGTCGTGCTGAAATTGGCCCCATATCTTATAAATGCCTTTTTCAGGAAAAATAGTCATAAAGGTTACCGTTGGACCATTTCCTTCTGTTGTCATCGGATGGATGTGTAAATACTTTTCCGCATCACTGCTCATGGCGACCGCATGCCCCATTGCCCCTAAATATGGCTGCAGATTTTTAATGGGTTGATGGTTTTTTGCATCACTAATGGTGAAATTCATATGGATCGTCATTCCAGCCATCATTTGGTCAAAAGAGAGCTTCACTAGTTTTCCATCAACGACTTTGGTTAGCTTCTGATCAGGGACAAGAGGTTTTTCTTCTGCGGCCTCCCCTTCAATCTGGACCCAATGATTTTCTACACTAGGGTCCCCTCCACCCTTCGGAGTAAATTCAGAGATGAGCTTATAATCTCCGCCGGCGGGGAAACTAGTGGTAAAATCAAATTCGCCATTTCCCTTATATTCTGGATGGATGTGAGAAAAATAAGCTAAATCCTTACTAACAATAAATAAATGCATTTTTTTCTCATGTACAGTATCAAATGATTGAATCGGTTTATTGGACTGATCCATTATTAGCAGTGAAATGGGTATTTTCTCATTTGCATTCGGATGATCCTGGATCTTCCAATCAGACTTTGTAGGGATGACACCAGTTGGAGTGGCACTCATATTATGAGCCATACTCGACTTTGGGACTCTAACCGGATTACAAGCCGATAAAAACAAGGTATAAAAAAGGATCATAACTAGGATAGATTTTTTCAGTGGGAATTCCTCCATTCAATGAGAACTTACTTTTTTAAAAATACATTACCTAATTCAACCAATGCAAGAATTTTATGTAATTTAAAAAGTTACCTATAGTAAAAATAATGATAATATAGAGAAAAGGCAGTAAGGACTAAAAGTGTGGGGGATTGTAAATTGATTCCATTATATCTATTTCACGTCACATCAGTCCAACATAGTGAAAATTTACTTTGGACATTTTTAATCTGTAATATTTTTGTTGTCACAGCAGGATTTACGTTTATGTATAAATTATTTCGACAGAAAAATGTTCGGGGCGCTGGAATTACTTTTGCGATTGCGTTAGCTGTGAATTATATTCTTATTGCCATCTTTGGGGATATATTTGATTTACTTGGATAAGCGCTAGAGAGGAGATGATATCGTTGAAATATTATCGTTTATGGGTACTTGCCTTTCTATTAAAATTTATTGGTTCTGCATGGGATGCTTCTTATCATTTTAAATATTTATTTGAGGAATACTCCATTCCCCATATTGTTAATACCATCGGTTTTGCTTTAGGCGCATATTTGTTAATTCAAGAGTGGCGACGTTTAAATTATCTGGACCGATTTTCTAGAAACCTGATTACAATAGGCTACGTTATATTCCTAATTGGGATCCCACTAGATTTCACCTATCATATTGCGTATGGAATTGATTTAACCACATGGAGTCCAACCCATTTTATTTATTATATTGGTACAGCAATTATGATTTTTGGGGTCTGGCACGGTTACTTTCTATATACGAGAGATATTCAACCGTCATGGTGGTCACTTCATACCTGGTTTGCCATGTATCTCCTTGAATGCTTGATGTTTCCGAATATGCAACAGGAAAACGGGGCCATTTCATATGATCAATACATTCATGGAAAATCGATTGCCTCAAAGGAAATCCTTGAACTAATCTCAGATCCTGCCTCACAGATTTTTGGCGGCATTCCGGAATGGGTCTATCCCACCTATTCAATCCTAATGGTCGCTCTCCTAACAATTCTAATCATCCGATATTGCCGTGATTATACCATACCTGTGATGGCGACGGCACTTTATATCCTGTTAAGGTTTGTAGGCAAAGCTATTTTTGCTGCAGTTGGTTATCCAACCTCTTATGTTCCGATAACGCTTTTATTCATTCCTTTATGCTATTTATTGTTTAGAAAAACCCCTCGGTTAGCTGGTCTGGCAGGCAGCCTAGCTTATTTTCTTACTTTGTATGCAATCCATATAACTGGTATTCTCATCACTCCACCCTTGGTATTATGGGAGCTTGCCCCTGTTGTAGTAATTGGTGTGCTTGTTCCCATGATTCATTCAATGGTAAAACTCTTTCAAATAAGGAAAACTGAAAAAAAGGTAGTTTAGAGTTAGATAGCATGCATTTTTTGTGTGCTATTTTTTTGTTGCCCAAATATACTATGACAATTATGTGAAAATATTCACATAATTGTTTGGATAGTGACGTACTTCACAAATTTTATCGACGCTAGCATTTACAATTTAAATATAAAGAAAACCTTACTAACCTTAAAAATACTTATTTAACATATAAGGAGTGATTGATAAATGAAAAAACTAGTAATGATCGGAAATGGTATGGCAGGCGTCAGAACGGTAGAGGAAATCCTCAAAGTAACCACTGAACCATTTGAAATTACTATTTTTGGACAAGAACCATATCCAAACTACAATCGGATTAAACTATCAAATATACTTCAAGGGGATACAAACTTTGAAGATATTATCATTAACCCGCTAGATTGGTATAAAGAAAATAGAATTCAATTATTTACAGGTGAATCGATTGTAAACATTGATGTGGACGGAAAACGTGTGGTTAGTAATTTAGGCAGGGAAGTCGAATATGATGAATTAATTATTGCCACAGGATCAAATTCTTTCATCCTCCCAATTCCAGGTGCAGACAAAATCGGTGTGACTGGATTTCGTGATATCAATGATTGTGAAATGATGATCAAGTCAGCTCAGCAATTTAAGAAAGCCGTGGTCATCGGCGGCGGACTTCTAGGTCTTGAGGCAGCAAGAGGACTGTTAAACCTGGGAATGAAGGTTGATGTTGTTCACTTAATGCCGCATCTAATGGAGCGACAGCTGGATTCGGTTGCTTCATCCTTACTGAAGGCAGAACTAGAAAGCCAGGGCATGAACTTCTTAATGGAAAAAGAAACCGTTGAAATCCTTGGCAAGGAACGAGTAACAGGTATTCGCTTTAAAGATGAATCAGAGGTGGAAGCGGACCTGGTGGTTATGGCAATCGGAATTAAGTCTAACACCGAAGTGGCAAGAAACAGCGGAATCTATGTCAATCGCGGGATAGTGGTCAATGACTTCATGGAAACAAGCGTCCCTAATGTTTACGCCGTGGGGGAATGTGCGGAACATCGAGAGATTGTCTATGGCTTGGTGGCCCCATTATATGAACAAGGAAAAGTGCTGGCCAACCGTATTTGTGGCAATTTAGGCGAACCATATGAAGGCTCTGTGACCGGAACACAATTAAAGGTAGCCGGCGTGGACCTTTTCTCTGCTGGAGAAATTTTTGAAGATGGTTCAACAAAATCGATCATGGTCTACAATGAATATGATGGTGTCTATAAAAAGATCTTAACAAGAAATAACACGATTGTTGGTGTCGTGCTATATGGAGACACCAAGGATAGCACCAAATTATTCCGGATGCTGACGAAAAAAGAAGACATTAGCGGAATGACTAGTATTTCGGTCCTGCAATCTGAATGCAGTGCAGGAGGCGGCAATGGTGATGTAGCTTCAATGCCGAATGATGAATTAGTTTGTGGCTGTAATGGAGTCACTAAAGGCGCCATTGTTGAAGCAATCAAAACTCAAGGGTTAACCACACTGGACCAAGTGAGCCATTGTACGAACGCAGGCCGTTCTTGTGGACGCTGTAAACCGATGGTAAGCAATATTCTTGCCTATACACTGGGCGACCAATTTGATGAAGCGGCAGCACAAAAGACAAGCCTGTGCGGTTGTACAACCCTAAGCCGTGATGAAGTTGTGGCCGAAATTAAAGAAAAAGGCTTAACAAGTGTAAAAGAAGTTATGAACGTCCTTGAGTGGAATAATGAGGAAGGCTGTACCAAATGCCGTCCGGCCATCAACTACTATCTAGGTATGATTCATATGGATGAATACAAAGATGATCGTGATTCCCGACTCGTCAATGAAAAAATGCATGCCAATATCCAAAAGGACGGAACCTACTCGGTTGTACCAAGAATGTATGGCGGGGAAACGACAGCAGCCGATTTGAAAAAAATCGCCGAGGTTGCCGAAAAGTATGAGGTACCACTGGTAAAATTAACAGGCGGACAGCGGATTGGTTTATTCGGAGTGAAAAAAGAAGACCTGCCAAGAATGTGGGAAGAGCTCGATATGCCCTCTGGTTATGCCTATGGAAAAACGCTTCGTACCGTAAAAACTTGTGTCGGCGCTCAGTTCTGCCGCTATGGAACACAGGATTCGATGGCACTTGGCATTGAACTTGAAAAGAAATTTGAACGCCTCGATACTCCTCATAAAGTAAAAATGGGCGTATCGGCCTGCCCGCGGAACTGTTCCGAAGCAGGAATCAAAGACATTGGCTTTGTCGGAATTGATGGCGGCTGGGAGATTTATGTCGCTGGTAACGGCGGTGTCGACCTCCGTGCGGGGGACCTCCTATGTACTGTGAAAACACAAGCGGAAGTAATGGAAATCACGGGTGCTTACCTTCAATATTATCGTGAAACAGCCAACTACCTAGAGCGTACTTCAAAATGGGTAGAACGTGTTGGCTTGGATCATGTGAGAGAAGTACTTGCCAATGAGGAAACACGGAAAGCTTTAAACGAGCGCATGGATAAAACATTAAATAAATATATCGAACCTTGGAATGAAGCGATTCAAAGTGAAGAAATTCAAGATAAATATTATGCAAAACACACTATTAAGGCTGGGGAGTGATTCAATATGCTTCAAACAATAACAAGAATTCCAGTGGCAAACTATTCTAATTTAAGAGTTCGATCTGGGTATACTATTTAAAATCGATTATACAGAAATTGCCCTATTTAAATTAACAAGTGGAGAGGTTTATGCGATTGAAAACCGCAGTCCCCATCCAAAAGGAGGCGTCCTTTCAGAAGGCCTTGTCAGTGGCGAGTATGTATATTGCCCCGTCTATGATTGGAAAATATCCTTAAAAGATGGTAAAGTACAGTCACCGGATGTAGGTCAAGTACGGACATTTAAGGTTGAATTAGAGGAAGATATCGTTTTTATTGTCAGATAAGAGCGAAATGGAAAGGATGGCTGCAGAATGAAAAATGGGAAAGTATTTTTAGTAGGAGCAGGACCCGGGGACGTTCGTTTAATCACCGTAAAAGGACTGGAGGCTATAAAGCAAGCCGAAGTGATTTTATATGACCGGCTTGCCAATCCCAAACTTTTAGAGTTTGCTCCAGCAGATTGTGAACTGATTTATTGCGGAAAATTACCGAACCGCCATATTTTACGCCAAGGGAATATCAACGAGCTTTTGGTTGAGAAGGCTCTTGAAGGCAAGCGAGTCGTTCGTTTAAAAGGAGGAGACCCAGGCGTGTTTGGCAGAGTTGGCGAAGAAGCGGCATCCCTGGCCGAATATCAAATTCCATTTGAAATCGTTCCTGGCATTTCATCGGGGATTGCAGCCCCCCTTTATGCAGGAATTCCTGTTACCCACCGTGAGTATGCAGAGTCATTTGCAGTCGTTACTGCCCATGACAAATCGCAAGAGGGCAAACCAGTACTTGATTGGGAAGGACTGGCTCGTGGTGTTGATACCATTGCCTTTTATATGGGAGTCGGCAATTTACCGTTTATTTGCGAAAATCTCCTTAACAACGGTAAACCAGCGTCGACCCCGATTATTTTGATTCAATGGGGTACATTTGGCCGCCAAAAAACATTGCAAGGGACACTTGCTGATATTTCCGAGAAGGTCTTGGAGGCAAAGTTTAGCAACCCATCGATTATTTTAGTAGGGGGTGTCATTTCTCTGCGTGAAAAAATCAGCTGGTTCGAGAAAATGCCGCTGTATGGACGGCAAATACTGCTTGCCCGGACGAGTGAGGGTCAAAGTGAATTAGCAAAGGAATTAATGGATCAAGGCGCCGATGTGATTGAATTTCCAAAGTGGAAAAAGACGGCACTGCCTGTTGATCTGACAAAAGTAACTTCCTATGAAAAAATATTTTTTACCTCACCTGAAAGTGTAGACGATTTTTTTACAGCGGTGATGGAAAGTGGAATGGATATTCGAAAAATCCGTGCCGATTTCTTTGGCGCTTCGATGAAATCAATCAAAGCATTAAATAATCGTGGATTTATTGCTGTACAGGTTGATGAAATGGACGAGACCGGAGCCTTGCTCATTGTTGGGGACGATAGCATCTTGAAAAAAGAGTATGATCAGGCAGACATCATGGTGACTAGCAGAAAAGAAATAGATCACCAGTTCATGCCTCTTTTTAAAAGAATGTTAGATGAGGCTGACGTGAATACCATTGTATTCCCAAGCAGTGCGTCCGTTGAACCGTTTGTACAAGCGTTACGTGAATGTGACTTGAATACGGTTGAACTGTTGCAAGGGTTGCATGTGGTCAGCATGGGAAAACAAACAGCAGCTGCGGTTGGAAAAGCCGGGTTTATGTCACATGGAATGCCTGCCAGCGCAACGAAAGAAGCCTTGGTTGAATATTTAGCGGTCCGTCCTGTCGAGGAAGTTTAGAGGATGAATTCAGGCTATCCTGTAATCCTAAGGTTAGAAGGAAAAACAGTCGTCATTGTTGGGGGCGGGAAAGTTGCCGAGCGAAAAGTGACGGGACTGCTTGGTACGGGTGCAGAAATCGTAATCGTCAGCCCGGAGGCAACGGATGAAATTCAAGGACTTCATCGTGAGGGGAAAATTGTTTGGAAGCAAAAGCCCTTTTCTGACGGGGATATAAAGGATGCATTTATGATTTTTGCCGCAACGAACAATCTCGAAAAAAATCAGTTGATTAGAAGTTCAGCAGCACCCCATCAGCTTGTAACGATTGCAGACGATCCAGATCGCTCCAATTTCCATGTCCCAGCCCATTTTCAACGTGGACTGTTGAGCATAGCCGTTTCAACAGGAGGTGCGAGTCCAACCCTCGCAAGCAAAATTCGGGAGCAGCTCGAGGAGCAGTTTGATGATTCCTACGAGGGCTATCTTGAGTTTCTTTTTTCAAAACGAAGATGGATTCTGAAAGAAGTGGAAAATGCTTCTTTGAAGAGAAAACTATTAAAAACCATTGTAAGTTCGGAGTTCTTAACTAGTGATAATCGGGAAGATGACTTTATTAGAATATATGAAACGCTTCTTAACGAAACGGGCCAATAATGACTGCAAAAAAGGATGTCGATGACGTCCTTTTTTTTATGGACTTTTCCTTTTGAAAAATCAGAGGACAGGGAGTTTTTACCTATTTTTATAAAATTTTCTGAAAAGTGGTTCCATTTTTAAAATCAGTGTTATATAATACAAAACGTAGATAGTTGCTGTATTATAACAAAGAGGTGATGTAGTTCATGTCGACGCAAACGACAGGTATTGAAGTGGTTGGGGCAATGAGAGCCCAGTACGAAGAGATTTTAACACCAGAGGCATTAAATTTTATTGAAGCGCTAGAACGAAAGTTTGGCGAAAGAAGAATTGAACTGTTACAGTACAGGCAAAAACGCCAAGCCGAAATTAATGATGGGAAATTGCCAGATTTTCTCCCTGAGACAAAACATATTCGGAATGGTGACTGGACCATTGCTCCGCTGCCGGATGACCTGCAAGATCGCAGGGTAGAAATTACAGGCCCGACCGATCGAAAAATGGTCATCAATGCTTTAAACTCTGGTGCAAAGGTTTTTATGGCTGATTGTGAAGACGCCACTTCACCGACATGGGAAAACATCATCGAAGGACAAATCAACTTAAGAGATGCAGTAAATCGGACGATTTCCTTTGAAAATCCTAACGGTAAAAAATATGAACTACATGAAAAAACAGCTGTTCTGTTTGTTAGACCACGCGGCCTGCATTTAGAAGAAAAACATATTTTACTAGATGGCAAGCCTATTTCAGGAAGTTTCTTCGACTTTGGGATGTACTTTTTCCATAATGTGAACCAGTTACTTAAGAGGGGAACAGGACCATATTTTTATCTACCAAAATTGGAAAGTCACCTGGAGGCAAGGCTTTGGAATGATGTATTTGTATTTGCGCAAGAGAAGCTTGGGATTCCGAATGGAACCATTAAAGCGACTGTCTTACTAGAAACCATCATGGGCGCATTTGAAATGAATGAGATTTTATTTGAGCTAAAGGAACACTCTGCAGGATTGAATTGTGGAAGATGGGATTATATCTTCAGTTACTTAAAAAAGCTGCGTAACCACAAGGATGTCATTTTACCGGATCGATCACAGGTAACGATGACAGTACCATTCATGCGTTCGTATTCGTTATTAACGATTCAAACCTGTCACCGCCGCAAGGCACCGGCAATCGGAGGAATGGCAGCCCAAATTCCGATTCGCAATAATCCGGCTGCTAATGAGGAGGCTTTTGCAAAGGTTCGTGCCGATAAAGAGCGTGAAGCCCGTGATGGTCATGATGGAACATGGGTGGCACACCCAGGTCTTGTTCCGGTAGCCCTGGAGGTTTTCAACCGTGAAATGCCGATTGCAAACCAAATTCATACACTTAAGCAACAGAAAATCAGAGTAACAGCCCAAGATTTGCTTGAATCACCAGGTGGAACGATTACTGAAGAGGGCGTTCGTTTAAACATAAATGTTGGGATTCAATATGTGGCTTCCTGGCTAAGTGGAAGTGGCGCAGCCCCTATTCACAACTTAATGGAAGACGCTGCTACTGCAGAAATTTCACGAGCCCAGCTGTGGCAGTGGATTCGCCACCCTAAAGGGATGCTTAACGACGGACGGAAAGTCACTGTGGAGATGTATGAGCAATATAAGGTGGAGGAATTAGGAAAAATAAAACAGGAAATTGGTGTGCAGGCATTTGAAGGCGGTCGATTTGATAAAGCAGTTGAACTGTTTGACCGTTTGATTTTAAATGATGATTTTGCTGAATTTTTAACTTTACCAGGGTATGAGTTGATCTAGTTTATTAAATTAAAAAAATACTTAATAGATTAATAGGAGGAATATAAAATGACAAATTCAAGAGTAGCACAATTACAAGAAAGCTGGGAAATGGATAGCCGTTGGAAAGGGATTACAAGACCATACACTGCCGAGGATGTTATCAAGCTACGCGGATCCATTGATATTGAGCATACGTTGGCTCGGAAAGGGTCTGAAAAGCTTTGGAAGCTATTAAATGAAGAAGACTATGTAAATGCCCTTGGAGCATTAACAGGAAATCAAGCAGTCCAGCAAGTTAAAGCAGGACTAAAAGCGATCTACCTAAGCGGTTGGCAGGTAGCAGCCGATGCAAACCTGTCCGGACACATGTACCCTGACCAAAGCTTATACCCAGCAAATAGTGTACCAAGTGTTGTCAAAAGGATTAATCAAGCACTTCAACGTGCAGACCAGATTACCCATTCAGAGGGCGACAATTCAATTGATTGGTTTGCTCCAATTATCGCTGATGCAGAAGCCGGTTTTGGCGGCCAATTAAACTGTTTCGAACTAATGAAAGGCATGATTGAAGCTGGGGCTTCAGGTGTCCACTTTGAAGATCAGCTTTCTTCCGAGAAAAAGTGTGGCCATTTAGGGGGTAAAGTATTGCTGCCAACCCAAACGGCGGTTCGTAACTTGATTGCCGCTCGTTTAGCTGCTGACGTTATGGGTGTTCCTACGATACTAGTTGCTCGTACCGATGCAAACGCGGCTGATTTAATTACAAGTGATATCGATATGAATGATGCACCTTTTATTACTGGTGAACGTACTGGAGAAGGATTCTATCGTGTTAAGGCGGGGATTGACCAGGCAATTGCTCGCGGTCTAGCATATGCACCATATGCAGATCTTGTTTGGTGCGAAACTTCTGAGCCGAATCTCGAGGAAGCAAGACAATTTGCAGAAGCGATCCATGAGCAATTCCCAGGCAAGTTGCTCGCATACAACTGTTCGCCATCATTCAACTGGAAAAAGAAATTGGATCAAGAAACAATTGCGAAATTCCAAGTCGAACTTGGAAAAATGGGCTACAAGTTCCAATTCGTTACTCTTGCTGGCTTCCACGCCCTAAATCATGGCATGTTCGAACTTGCTCGCGGCTATAAAGAGCGCGGCATGGCAGCTTACTCCGAATTGCAGCAAGCGGAATTCGACAGCGAGCAATACGGCTACACAGCCACACGTCACCAGCGTGAGGTTGGTACAGGTTACTTTGACCAAGTATCTATGGTCATTACCGGTGGAACATCATCAACAACCGCATTGAAAGGTTCAACAGAGGCAGAACAATTTACAGGAAAAAACTAGGTTTTAGCAGGGCGCGAATCCTTCTCTCCTATTGGAGGGAGGGATTTTTTGTTGGTGGGTATATGAATAAATTAGTGGTTTACTGTCGGATAGGCGGGGAATTGGGATCCAACTTGCGGATGAGGTGATCCAATTTGCGGATGGGATGGTCCAACTTGCGTATGAGGTGATCCAACTTGCGGATGGGATGGTCCAACTTGCGGATGAGGTGATCCAACTTGCGGATGGGATGGTCCAACTTGCGTATGAGGTGATCCAACTTGCGTATGAGGTGATTCAACTTGCGGATAGTTAAATTTACAAGCTGCTGAACCCACTTTTTGGAACGGAACGTTTTTTAGAGTATCATCATAGATAATAATAGCCTTTATATGGAGTTGATTGAGTTGAAAAAGACAACCGTTGATGAGGTCTTACAGCAGGGTATCTATGGACCACTTGAAACAAAACCAGATGAGCGGCGGAAATTCTTAGGAACTTTAAGAGAGCGGATTGTGTTGGCTCTTACGAAAAGCCAAGTAGGAGAATCAACAGTATATCCCCAAGTGGAGCAGCATATGAAGGAAAAGCCCCAGTCCCATCTTTTCTTAAATGGAAACATGAATTACGAGGCCCTTTCCAAATATGTAAAGCTGGCCACAAAATATAAGATTGAACATACTATTGTGACCAATAAAGAACACGACACGGAAATCGGCTTGGTGTTAGCTATGGATCATGCAATTGATAAGGAAGATATCTATATAACCAAGAAGGTACCTGCCCAACTGCAGGAAGTTAAAAAAAACAAGGGCTTTTTTTCAAAAATCTTTAAAAAATAAGCAGATGTGATTTCAGAGAACATACGCCTTTAACACCGGAAATCATCAAACCAGAGCCCAAACTGTCCTTATGAGAGGTTCATAAGGACAAAATACCTCATGTACAACCTCCAACTGTCTTTATGACACTATACACTCCTCTGTTTTTCACCCAACTGCCACTTCCACTATAGCTTGCAGTTCGATTTCCACATTTCCCTGAATGGCGCGACTGATCATGCAAGAAGACTCCGCTTTTTTGGCGAGTCTCTTAGCCATCGCCACTTCTTTTTCGGATGCACCTGTTCTCAAGACTACATGTGGTCGGTGAATAATCTTTTTATATGTAAAAACCCCATTGGTGACATCCACAATTCCTTCAGACTCCATCATTAGAGTCTCTTTCTGCAAATGACTACGTTCCATCATCGCTGCAAGTGTGATAATATAGCAGGTCGCGGCAGCCCCAAGCAGCATCTCATCTGGATTAGTGCCGACACCCGGCCCATCCATTCCTAGTGGGATGGAAATCTTTGTTTTTAGATTCCCGGCTTCAATCTCTCCGACATCATTCCGTAATCCCGGCCAGCTCGCCTTTAAATGAAAAATATGTTCAGCCATTCTAAATTCCTCCAATTTGAGTTTTGCTCCCACGTAATTTTAAAAATATGGTATGGTTATTTAGATATGTAAAAATGGAGCAGTGATAATGAAAATTATTTTTAAAATTACCCTTTTCCTAATTCTTTGTTTATATTTAGCGATTCTTTCGAAATTAATTTTGTTTAAATATATCCCGTTATCGGAGATTATTAATCATTTTAACTTTACCTATGATGAATACCACTGGCGGTCGAATAATTTCGTCCCCTTTAAAACCATTAAATTTTATCTGTTTTTAGCAGATATCAATCTAAGTATTCGAATTGAGAACTTAGCAGGGAATGTCATCGGTTTTATGCCGTTTGGATTTATCTTACCATTGCTGGCAAAAAAGTTTCAAAAAATCAGCGCTGTCACCTTTGCTACCTTTTGTTTAAGTCTAACGTTCGAACTGTTGCAGCTCGTATTTGAATTTGGCAGCTTTGATGTGGACGACTTAATTTTAAATACGGCTGGTGGAATTCTTGGTTACCTGCCTATTAAGCTCGTTTTTCTGATCGCCCATTTGAAAAAGAAAAACATAAAAACAACGCAATTTTAGGGGGCAGTTTCAAAGTAAACAAAAACCACCGATGAATCTTCAAAAAGATCCACTGGTGGTTTTTTCAGTGCCGTTTACTGGAACGGTATCTGCTAACAATTGAATATTATTCGTTACCTTTGTGCTATAGGTAAAATCACCATAGCAGTAAGGGTAGCGGAAATTATCTTTATTGCCGCCACAAGTATATATAGCTGGCTTTTCTTTTACCCGCTGGAGGGAGAATTCTTTCGCCAATGCCTCACTATGTTTGCCGCCGTGCTGTGCAACATAGTCAATGTAACCAATTCCCATGTTGTAAGACTGGATAATGGCCTGGAAATCTACCTTTTTCTGATTCCCATAAGTAAGAACGCGCTGAAAATGTTTAACCCCAACCTGAATACTTTTTTTCGGATCTGTAATTGTATTTCTTGCCAAACCAGCCGATTCCGACGACTGCATAGGATCCCCGCCTTTGCCACGGCTTTCCTGCTGCATTAAGGCTACTAGTACTGTCGTATGAGTTTCGAGATTATATTTCGCTAATTCATCATGGATTAAGGGACGATATTTTTTTACATCAGCAAATGGATCAGATTTTTCAAGTTGAAGGGAACCTGCTTGTTGAAAATAATTTTGAAACATGGCCAATCCACAAAAAAGCATAAACAGCATCAAAAAGAGTTTAAATTTCTTCCGTCTTCGTTTTTTCATTCAGAAGCCCTCCCATCCATGACCATTATAAGGGAAGATGCCAAGAATGTCTGTGATGAACTTATTAGAAAAAATATTTGCATTATTAAGAGAGAAATAGAATTAAATTTTTAAAAGTTTGAACAAAAATTGATTTGCTTGCCAATACTGATAGTTGAATCATTGCGGTAATGCGGAAAAGTTTGGTATCATCATTAGTATTGATATGACAAGACAAATGGGATTGGGGGTTATGATATGTCAAGAATTTCAAATGAGCAGGTTAAGCATGTAGCCAACTTGGCACGCTTGGCTATAACAGAGGAAGAAACAGAAAAGTTTACAAAGCAGCTGGATGCGATTATTACCTTTGCTGAGCAGTTAAATGAATTGGACACGGAAAATGTGGAACCTACATACCATGTGCTGGATATGAAAAATGTTTTACGTGAAGATAAATCCAAACAAGGATTAGCGCTTGAAGAGGTACTAAAAAATGCGCCGGAACATCAGGATGGACAGATTAAAGTACCATCGATTATGGGGAAGGAGGATTAAATCGTGAGTTTATTTGACTATAAAGTTGCAGATCTACATGAGCTGCTACATAAAAGGGAACTAAATGTATCCGATCTTGTTGAAGAATCATACAAGAGAATCGGACAAGTCGAGGACAAAGTTCAGGCATTTTTAACATTAGATGAAGAGCGTGCCCGTCAATCAGCAAAAGCATTAGATGAGAAACTTAACACGGATGCGGCAAAAGGTTTGCTATTCGGGATGCCGATTGGCTTAAAAGATAACATGGTTACAAAAGGACTGCGGACAACCTGTGCGAGTAAAATTCTCGAAAACTTTGATCCAATTTATGATGCCACCGTCGTTCAGAAACTGCAGCAGGCAGAAACGGTAACGATTGGGAAGTTAAATATGGATGAATTTGCAATGGGATCTTCAAACGAAAATTCCCATTATCTAACGACACGGAATCCATGGAATCTTGAGACGGTTCCAGGTGGTTCATCAGGCGGTTCAGCAGCATCTGTTGCAGCAGGTGAAGTCCTATTTTCCCTAGGTTCTGATACGGGTGGTTCGATCCGTCAGCCAGCTTCTTTTTGTGGTGTCGTCGGCTTAAAGCCAACCTATGGTCGTGTTTCCCGCTTTGGCCTTGTAGCCTTTGCGTCATCACTTGATCAAATTGGACCGATTACAAGAACCGTTGAGGATAATGCCTACCTGCTTCAAGCGATATCCGGCCTGGATCCAATGGATTCAACCTCAGCAAATGTGGACGTACCCGACTTTGCTAGTGCCTTAACTGGTGACGTAAAGGGTCTTAGAATCGCAGTACCAAAAGAGTATCTTGGTGAAGGTGTCAGCGAATCTGTCCGACAATCCGTCTTAAATGCATTAAAGGTGCTCGAGGGTCTTGGCGCAGTTTGGGAAGAAGTTTCCCTGCCGCACTCGAAGTATGCACTTGCTGCTTACTATTTGCTTTCGTCATCAGAAGCCTCAGCGAACCTCGCCCGTTTCGATGGAGTCCGTTACGGCTATCGTACAAAGGATGCGGAAACGTTAATTGATTTATACAAAAAAACACGAGCAGAAGGTTTCGGTGATGAAGTAAAGCGCCGGATAATGCTTGGAACGTTTGCACTAAGCTCAGGTTACTATGATGCTTATTACAAAAAGGCACAGCAGGTTCGGACATTAATCAAGCAAGACTATGAGAATGTTTTTGCCAAGTATGATGTGATTATTGGCCCGACTACACCAACACCAGCTTTCAAAATTGGTGAAAAAATCGAGGATCCGTTAACGATGTATGCCAATGATATTTTAACGATTCCATTGAACCTTGCAGGCTTACCAGGAATTTCGGTTCCGTGTGGCTTTGATGGCGGGTTGCCGCTAGGCTTACAAATCATCGGCAAGTATTTTGATGAAGCAACAATTTATCGGACAGCACATGCATTTGAACAGGCAACAGACTATCATAAACAGAAACCTGGATTATAGGGGGTGAAGACCGTGGAATTTGAAACAGTGATTGGACTTGAGGTCCATGTTGAGTTAAAAACAGATTCAAAAATTTTCTCGGCGAGCCCAAACCATTTTGGTGCGGAACCGAATACGAATACTAGTGTGATTGACCTTGGTTATCCTGGCGTTTTACCTGTCCTAAATAAAAAAGCGGTAGAATTTGGGATAAAGGCTGCTATGGCCATTAATTGCGAGGTTGCGACCCACACAAAGTTTGACCGCAAAAACTACTTTTACCCGGACAATCCCAAGGCCTATCAGATTTCCCAGTTTGACAAGCCGATTGGGGAACATGGCTATATTGATATTGAGGTAAATGGCTATACAAAGCGAATTGGCATTACGCGAATTCATTTGGAAGAAGATGCAGGAAAGCTGAACCATGGAAAAGGGTATTCACTATGCGATTACAATCGTCAGGGCACCCCTCTCGTTGAAATCGTTTCTGAACCGGATATTCGCACTCCTGATGAGGCATATGCCTATCTTGAAAAATTAAAATCAATTATCCAATATACAGGCGTTTCCGATTGTAAAATGGAAGAGGGCTCACTTCGTTGTGACGCAAATATTTCGATTCGTCCCGTTGGTCAAGAAGAATTCGGAACGAAAACAGAATTGAAAAACCTGAACTCATTTAATTTTGTCCGCAAAGGGCTTGAATACGAAGAGAAGCGTCAACGCGAAGTGGTGTCGGCCGGTGGAACGATTGATCAAGAAACACGCCGCTTTGATGAAGCCACTGGGGCAACCTTGCTGATGAGGGTTAAAGAAGGTTCCGATGATTATCGTTACTTCCCGGAGCCAGATTTAATGGATTTGTACATTGATGAGGACTGGAAAGCACGAATTCGTGCCGAAATCCCTGAACTGCCAGACCAGCGTCAAAAGCGTTATGTAGAAGAGCTTGGGTTACCTGTTTACGACGCAAAAGTTTTAACTGTAACGAAAGAAATGGCTGATTTCTTCGAGGAGACAGTTAATGGTGGTGCGGATGCGAAGCTTGCCTCGAACTGGATAATGGGGGATGTTTCCGCCTACTTGAATGCTGAGCAAAAAGAGCTTCATCAAGTAGCGTTAACACCAGAAGGTCTTGCAAGCATGATTAAGCTAATCGAAAACGGAACAATTTCTTCGAAAATCGCGAAAACTGTTTTTAAAGAATTAATCGAAAACGGCGGCGATGCCGAGCAAATTGTGAAGGACAAGGGGCTTGTCCAGATTTCCGATGAGGGAACACTTCTCAAAATTATTTCTGAAGTGCTGGATGCGAATCCGCAATCGATTGAAGATTTTAAGAATGGGAAAAATAAAGCTGTTGGCTTCTTAGTTGGGCAGTTAATGAAAGCAACTAAGGGCCAGGCCAATCCACAATTGGTCAACCAATTGTTGCAGCAAGAATTACAAAAGCGTTAAATGGAAGCTGGCAGAATCTATTCTGCCAGTTTTTTTATTGTTTGCGTGTTTCGACATTTTTTTCGCCATTTCCCGGGAAAAAATCCTTTTGTTAAAAGGGTTTTTCCCGAGACTAATCAAACGTTTGGTTAGTAAGGAATGATCAGGTATCGTGTCGAAGCATAGGAATTTCCCTAAGATAGTCCTAATATCGACTTGTTTTTTATTTTATTAGAGGTAAATTATCGCTCGGGTCGACAAAGGATTTTCACAATAAATGGCTGGAACCCTTTATTTATATGGTGTCGCGGCTAACTAATCAAACGTTTGGTTAGTTTTTTGGAGCAGTGTAAATTCTACAATCTTTTTTCCGGATTCAGGAGTAAAAGGTTGAGAGGGAGGGCTATTCCGCCTATTTAATTAAACGTTTGATTAGTTTGCAGTTGGTCGAAGGGTGTAAATTTAAAGGGAAATAAGGTGAATGGAAGGCTTAGCTGTCCCAGTTCCCGACAAACTTTTTATAAGATTTCGGAGAAAAACATTGATTTACCGGGGCTGATACCCGTTTTAATCAAACGTTTGGTTAGTTTTATATTTTCGGGAAAATAGTCGAGGTATGTAAAGGAACAAAGGCAAAATAATAGACTGATTAATTCGTTTATTATTCGATACGCTGATAAAATCTAGTTTATCGCTGATAAACTGTGTGAATTCGCTGATAAATGGACTAGATTCGCTGATAAAACCCTCAAATCCGCTGATAAAAAATGAGTGGGGAATAATTACAAACGATATATTATAAAAATCTCCTACTTTTAGTGTGTAAATATTATTTTTTTCTAAAAAAAGCGCAAATACGCAATAAAAAGAGGGTACCTAAAGCTTCTGATGTGACCCCCAAAAGTTAGAGTTTTATGTTAAGCAGCTAATTGGCTGGTATGGATA
>NZ_JAGGQR010000041.1:0-115781 GCF_018613205.1 Bacillus sp. ISL-46 | reverse complement strand
CGAAGCCAAATGATCTGAATTGATTCCAATTACCCGTCATTCTATTTATAGAGGTTATGAAATCCTGCGAATAAGTGAGCATTCAAGAGATACTCGTATCAAACTGAGGGAGTTCAAGAAGGAATCGTTATGATTTTTGTTGAATTTAGAATAAAGTTGGTATAGGAATTACAATTGAATAACCCTTGGAGGAATTATGACTATTTATTTAATTCAGTTAGAGGCAATACCGCTTATTGATAATCCAGAAAGTGAAGAATGTGTCGGTGCTTTTGTAAACTGTTGGGTTAAATCAAAAAATATAAAATTAGCTTTGAATACAGCCAAAAACTACGTCGTCAATCAAGGTTGGGAAGTAATAAGCATTGAGGACCAATTCATAGCGAGTCGAGATATGTACTTAGGAGATACTCAAGAAGATAAGGAATTACTCGAATGCTTTGATGAAGCATTGAGGGAGGACATTTCTGCGATTTTTTATACATACGAAGAAGCTGAAAGCGAAGATGATTTAGACATTATCCATTGAGAAGAACCTTAACGGGGACAAGAGTTTAAAATGGGACCGCTGAGGCGGTCTTTCTTTTCTTGTTGAGCTAACGGGCAGTTTAGTTGAAAAAAGGTGAAATTCCCCAAGTTACAAAAAACATTATGTTAGGTATAATTAAGCTATTAAATAAGGTATCGTTATTAATAGGGTGAGATAATGGATTTATTGGGTGCAATGTCTGTTTTGATTGGTTTTGTAGCGTTATATGGTGGATTCGCCTATAATAAAAAAAGACACGAAAACGATGGTTTAGATGGTTCTGGAGCTGATTCAATCATCGGTGCCATCATCGCTTTATTCGTTGTCATCTTATTCAGACTGTTGCCATATCAGGTTACCAAAACATTGTTATTTATATTTGCCTTTATTTGTTTTTGTTTTAGTGTTTATGCATTTACTCACTTACACTAATGGGTGCTTGAGTTAAACAAAGAGTCGTATCTGCGGCTCTTTTTTCTAGTTAAACTAAAGGGCAGGTTAGTTCAACTAGAAACTATACTAATTAATGGAATTATTTATTAACACTTTGCTAAAGTTAGATTGGATATTTACAAGAAGTGCTAAAATTTATGATTTAATGTCGCCCAATAACTGGTAGAGCTAATGACCTAATAATGTTCCGATCGCATCTTTATCCACATCGATAAATCCTACTTTCTTTCATAGTTATAAAGTTGTATCACACCCCTTAAACACTCTAATCCTTTGCCAAACCTTTATGGTTTGGGGCTTGCGGAGGTTGTTCCAACCATTCGTTTTCAATCATTAAGTTTACACCATCTTTAGCGTATTGAGCATTTTCTGCTGTTAAACGAACATAAGATGCTGCAATATCCTTTCTTAAACTTGCTGCTGAAGAAGTTGCATAGTTCGAAATACTTGATGCAATTAACAATGTAATATGAAACATGATTAATTTATCAGAAAAAGGTGTGAAAGTTGAATCTGTGACTTCAAGGTCCCATGCTGCTGGTGCTGGAATGTCATCCTCAGTTAACATGGATGAAAACAGTTGAATATGTTTTTTAGATATTTCTTTACCTCTATTACAATAATCACTAACCTTTTCAGACTTCGCTACTTGGGCAAAACCTTCTAAAAGAGCTCTACCAACTGCATTTGCCTCAATATTTGCTGCAATATGAGTAATTTCGATTACATTTAGAGGTCTATTATTTAAATTTAAAAAACCACCTAAATACTTCTTTTTATCAATGAAATCAACACTATCAGGAGTTGAAACATAAGGTGGTCTTACAAATAATCCCTTTGATAATAAAACGTTGGCTGTTTTATTATATAGTTCTATTGAGGCTTGTATTGCTTGACTTAGGAAATCACGGACATCAGAATGTGCGGAAGTTGCCAAAGCCACACCATATATAGATAAACCAACTTTTGACATATTTTTAATATAATATAAGTAAAAAGCATCTGAAAATAGACGTGGAGAACTTGGACTTACATCTTCGTCAGAAAAACCAACTGGAATTGGTTGATTATCTTTTTTTAGTATTTCCTTGCTCATATTTAACATTTTTTGTGATATATTAAGTGCAAATTCTAAAATTGATTTTATATCTGGTTCATCCACATTAGCCAAAAAATATTCCATAATACATTTAGAAAAACTGTTGTTCACATAGCTACTCCACATAATTGAAATTTCAGAAGATGTCAATCTTGGATTATGTTCTCCCTCCATTTTATACCCTCCCATAAATCGATAATTATAATATCCACTAGTAACTGGTAGTATATTCAAATTCCAAGATAATTATATTAACCGATTAAGTCTTTATAAAATCAGAGAATCTGATTAATTATAAAATAAAAATCTTATTCAAGTAACGGGTGCGTGTGCGGCCGAGCTTAGGTCGTATCATATAGCGGGTGGGATTCCCGTCGAGTAAGAACTAGCCATTCGCTCGTAGCGAGTCTTGGAGGGCTAAAGGTAACTTTAGTCTTTAAGCGTAGACAGTTAGGTAGCGGGCCGAAAGCCAAATGGTTGAAGGGATTGAGCTCCATAATGTTAGTAAACCGAGAGGGCTGATGCGTTACGCACAGCAGAAAGCTACATTTTATCTTTCGTTAAAGGCAAGAAGGGTAAAACCTCTCTGGAGTCAGAGACCTTGGCACGTTATACATTGATATGATACGGCAACTCGGGAGACCCTACCGGTCTTTTCTTTTTTTAGAAGAGTATGGTCAACAAGCGATAATAAGCAAGGAAACCAAATGCCGATGTAGGGAGTCGGATAGCAGCGTAGTACCAATGAAGTTGGGTAATGCCGATGGAGGAAAGGCTAGCTACCAGTTATTACCCTTATTAGGGACACATTTACTACACACAGAGGTAGGTATTATAAATGGAAACAAAACTACTAAGGATAGCAGAATTAGCAAAATCTGATCCTAAAATGGAATTTACATCTCTTGCACATCTATTAAATAAGGAAGCATTAGTTCAATGTCATCTTGAACTACCCAATAAGAAGGCAACTGGGATTAACGGTACTACTAAAGAGCAATACGGTGAAAGTTTAGAAGAAAACATAGAGGATTTATTAAGTAGGCTTAAAAGCAAAGGCTATCGTCCTGTTCCAGTAAGGAGAATGTATATTCCAAAGCTCAATTCAAATAAGAAAAGACCACTGGGAATACCGGAACATGAAGATAAAATTGTTCAAAAAGGCATTACAAAGATACTAAATACCATTTATGAAAATGACTTTCTAGACTGTTCCTGTGGATTCCGCCCAAATCGCAACTGCCACGATGCTTTAAAAATACTGAACTATTATATTGAAAAGAGGTCAGTAAATTATGTAGTAGATGTAGATATTAAGGGTTTTAGCGACATTAATTTAGAATGATATTTGGCCGTTTAGACGAAAAAAGAACTATAATACTCCTAAATACTAACTCATTCGCAGTATTACTATTTTTTTAAGTTCCAGTCCGAGTACCGTAAGGTGTCTGAAAGGAGCTTACAGGGTCACCCTTCAGCCCAATGATCGTACGCATTTTTCGCATAGGGTGCTGTTTTGAAAGTTCTTTTAAGTCTGTGATCGTAATATGTAAATAGATTTGGGTTGTATTTAAACTTTTATGTCCGAGTAACTTTTGAATGGACACCAAATGAGCCCCTTCTTGAAGAAGATGCGTAGCACAAGTATGACGCAGTTTATGCGGAGTCACTTCTTTATCTATACTAGCTTCTTTAGCATATTTTTTAACCATATATTGAATGGCTCTTGGAGTAAGAGCACCACCTTTCTTACTAACAAACAATTCTGGGATCTCACCTTTTCTAACCTCTATGTACTCTTTTAAAGATTCCTCAACAATGGCATCTAAAGGCACATAACGTTCGCGTCCTCCTTTACCAGTTATAAGGATCCGATTTTCTTTAAAGCTAATATCCCTTACTTTGAGAGTACAGATTTCACTGACACGTAACCCGGTAGAGTAAATTAATGTAAGAATTACTTGATCACGACGCCCTAAAGTCGTTGTAGTATCTGGTTGAGAAAGGATATCCTGCATTTCTTTGGTTTCTAGGACCACCGGAAGGTGCTTTGGTATATCTAATAACTTAGGCCACTTTTCACGTTCATCTTGTTTTGAGTCCAGGATCTCCATCAGGATAAGAAAGTCAATATACGCTGAAAGAGTGGCTAACTTTCTTTGAACCGCAGCTGAAGAATTATTTCGTACCACGCGAAGGTAGCGAATATAATCCACAACCAACTTAGCTTTAGAAGGATTATCCACATTTGAGTAGTGATCAGTGCAATAAGCTTTAAATACTCTTAGATCAATAGCGTAAGCTTCAGCTGTCTTTGGACGACAACCACGAACCATCTGTGTATATTCTAAAAACTCTTGAATTAATGAATCATTCATTATCTTTTTTCGCTCCTGACAATGGTGGTATATTTTTACGTAATAAGCTTACTGCTTTTCTTAGATCTTCGAAATCCGCGTGAGCATAAGGATTTGTTTCAGCTAATGTCTTATGGCCTAATGCTTTTGCGATTACTTCAATTCGCCCTCCACGTTGAATGAGGTGGGTTGTAAAGGTATGGCGGATTGTATGTGGACTAACTGGTTTTTGAATTTTGGCGATTTCTGCATAATGTCTAATACGTCTAGTAACTGTCCAAGGTTTTATGCGTGAACCCTCTAAATTTAATAAGAAAGGTCCGGATTTTTCCTTACGGTATAACCCGATATATTGTTTGAAATCATTCAAAGCAGCTTTTGGAATGGCAACCTGTCTGTCACGACCTTTACCTTCACGAATATGTACCCATCCCTTTTTCAAGTCTATATCTTCAATGTTTAGGTTACTCAGTTCTCCCACACGAAGACCGGTAGAGTATAAAACCAGTAGCGTCATATAGTCAGTAAATCCTTCTCGTGTAGTTCGATCTGGTGCAGATAATAAACTAATCATTTCATCTTCCGTTAAGTAAGATTGTTCTTTTGGTTGTTTTGGGACCATTTTCAACGCCTCCATTGGATTGTCCGACCTCCAGCCGCGTTGAATGGAATAAGTAATAAAAGACCGAAGGTGGGATAGATTTTTATCTATCGTACATTGAGAGATTCCAGCCTGTCTACGTGAGCTCAACCAACGAAAAATATCACGACCATGTAGTGCTTCTATCCCATTCTCTATACAATTAGGACAGCCTAAGGCAAATCTAGTTAGACTAAAACGAAATTCTTTAATCGTACCTTTACTATATTTTTTCATACCAATAGCTGTTCGAATAAACTCCTCGATTTGTTCCTGAAGTTTTCCAGTTAGGGGTTCATCGATAGGAGATGTTTTAGTGTATTTCCGTCGCAGTGAAGTCATTGGTTTTTTACGTGCATTGGTTTCTGAATAAATCTTTGGACTTTCTTGGATTTTTACTTCATTAATAGGATGAGATTCTAATGTAGCAGCAATTTCAGGATTTTCAATTCTTGCATAATGAAGTGTAGTTGTCGTTCTTTTATGACCAAGCCAATCTTTAATATGTACAATATTTCCCCCTTCCTTGAATAGGTGAGTAGCACAAGTATGACGTAATTGATGAGGACGTAATGGTTTACTCCACATTTCAGAGTATGACTTGAAGGTGACCCCAATGAGATTATTGGTCATTGGTTCTTTTCTCCATGTGAGGAACAGTGGATCATCTATATTAAGGTCCTTACGTGTAGAAAGATAAATCTCGAGTAATTCTAGTACTTCAGAAACAAGGGGCACTCGTCGATCCTTCCGTCCTTTACCAGCCCGAATACAAAGCACCTGATCCTCCCAAAGGACATCACGAAGTTGAAGATTAGCCACTTCGCCAGCTCGTATGCCTGTGGCATACATCAGGGAGAATAAAGCTAAATTTCTCTTTCGTATAGGATCAAACTGACGTCTACCTAAAGAGGAATCGACCTGTCTTCTTAACTCTTTCAGGCATTCCTGTATTTCATCAAAGGAAGCTACCTCAGGAAGAGACTGGTAAGCATCCAAGTTTGTGTAAGATAAGTATTCACTGGGGTTGTTAGTGCAATATTCCTGTTGGATTAAGTATTTAAAAAAGGAACGAATCTGGCTAACAATAAGGTTTCGGTAGCCAAGAGATTTTCCATCAGTCCGTTCAATACAATAGTTTTCAAGATTAACTAGTGTAACAGATTGGAAATCTAGGGAACGACCCTCAAGATATTTAATTAGTTTCTTTAATTCTCTCCAGGTACATAAAACACCTTTCGGTGTATATCCTCTAACGAAAGTCTGATATTCGCGATATTCTTCAATAATAGATTCCATAATCTTATCTCCTCTAGAATAGTTTACAAGATCGAAAGATCTTGTCTATGCTTAATGATCATGTATCTATCTTATATCGCTAAAAAAGGATTCTTCGACAACGTTGACCACATATGGATGATGGAGTTCTTAAAACTGCGAATCGCTGACCCTAACCTACTAAGAATAATTGGTAGGTTTCTTAAAGGTGGATACATGGAGGAAGGTAAGAAATACAAGACAGACAATGGCACACCGCAAGGTGGAGTAATATCTCCGATATTAGCCAATGTATACCTCCATTATGTCCTTGACCTATGGTTTGAGAAAAGGGTAAGGAAACAGTGCAAGGGACAAGCATACATAGTGAGATATGCAGATGATTTTGTTTGTTGTTTTCAATATAAAAGTGAAGCCCAGCAATTCTTCCATTCTTTAAAGTTAAGATTAAAGAAATTTAACTTAGAAATAGCAGAGGATAAAACCAAAATTATTCCCTTCGGGCGGTTTGCGGAGCAAAATGCAAATCAACAGGGGAGAAGTAAACCAGCTACTTTTGATTTCCTTGGGTTTACACACTATTGTGGGAAAAGTAAACTAGGGAAATTTCGAGTAAAACGAAAATCAAGCAGGAAGAAAGTACAAGGTAAACTAAAAGAAACGAAAGAATTGCTGAAGAGTAATAGAAGTAAAGATATTCATATGATTATGGATAGATTTAAACGCTCACTAATAGGTTATTACAACTATTATTGCATCACTGATAATACCCAAAATGTTAACAACTTCAAAGACAAAATCGAAAAGTTATTGTTTAAATGGCTTAATAGAAGAAGCCAGAGGAAATCCTTTACATGGGATAAATTCAATCTATTTCTTAATAAATATCCACTTCCATCTCCAAGAATTAAAGTGAATATATATGATTTAAGAAAAGAGATAAGCTACATTATGTGAATGATAACTAGGAGGAGCCGTGTGCATTAATAGTGCAAGCACGGTTCTGTGAGGGTTGCGCCTTGAAAGCTCAAGGAATACACGCGACTTGAAATAGTCGTCTAGATAATGCTTAGCCAGCAGTCTTGTACCGAGTCTTGCGTGGTGCACGGTAACGTTCACTGCGAAGCGTAGACAGGAAGATGGCAGGCCGGAATAAAGTGAAGAGGATAATTAGTCCCGAAATTGAACGTGATGTGGAGTAGCCGACCTTTTCTCTCAATGGGGAAGGCAATAAAGAAATAACCGCCAAAGGCAAGGTCATTCTCATTACTCCCGGGATTCGTACCTACGGCATGTCATCAATGGATTCCTTGGGAACAAGGGAGATCCAATGAACTTCTACAGGATGTAGATAAGAATTCAACAAGCCTACAAAGCAAGGAGAATTCGATGGTTTATTGGAAGTCTTACTAACTGATAGTACTCTGAGATAGGGAGAGCCTATTACATGGGGAAGCGGTTAGCGGAAATTGAATCAATCTAAGGAAACATGAGCTTCATTCAACGGAAGATTTCGGTCCTTAATTCAAAGTAAGGAGAAACCAATCATGACAACAAGATTAGAGAGAATAGCAGTAAAAGCTCAACAAGATGCAAAACTACAATTTACATCATTAGCACACCACATTACAAAAGAGTTGATTTGGACTAGTTTAAACCATATGCCGAAGAACACTTCACCTGGCATTGATGGTACCACAAGGGATATGGCTATAATTGAGTTTGAAAATTGGGTTGGAGAAATGATGAATTCAATCCACAGACATAGCTATAAACCTCCAGCAGTAAGAAGGGTCTGGATACCTAAACCTGGGAAAGTCGAAAAACGACCAATCGGAGTACCTTCGGTGGCAGATAGAGCTTTACAAAGAAGTACAGCAACGGTACTTTCATCAATTTATGAACAAGACTTTCTAAATTTTTCATACGGGGGTAGGCCAAATAGGGGAGCACATAATGCCTTAGCTAACCTTAATGAGACTATTTCAGGGAAGAAAGTTAGCTGGGTACTGGAAGCTGACCTGAAGAACTTCTTTGGAACCTTAGACCATGATTGGATAATAAAATTCGTGCAACATAGGATTGGTGATCCTAGAATTATTAGTCTGATTAAAAGATGGTTAAAAGCAGGTGTAATGGAAGGTAAGGATATTCACGTCAGTAAAATAGGAACACCGCAAGGTGGTTCAATTAGTGTACTGTTAAGCAACATTTATCTTCACTATGTATTGGATTTGTGGTTTGAGAAAGCAATAAAACCAAGGCTCAAAGGTGAGTCATATCTAATAAGATATATCGATGATTTTGTAGTGTGTTTTCAATATCGTTCAGATGCAATAAGGTTTGGGAAAGTCCTTGTGAAAAGATTAAGGAAATTCTCATTAGAGCTTGAACCTAATAAGACTAGGTTAGTAGAGTTTGGACGGTTTGCCAGTAAACATGCCCTGCAAAAAGGAAAGAAATTAGAAACGATCTATTTCCTAGGTTTTACACATTATTGTACAAAAAACCGTAAGGGTAATTTCATGGTAGGTAGGAAAACCGAGAAGACCAGATTTAAGCGAAGTGTAAATAAAATCCAAGAAGTACTTCGTACTATCAGACATTGGTCTATAAAAGACCAAGTTGAGAAGATAAATCAAATTCTTAGAGGTCATTACAATTACTATGGTATGGCTGGCAATCTTCGGTCAATAACAAAAATCTATAAAATTACGGAACGTTATTGGAGAAGAATGTTAAGTAGTAGAAGCCAAAAGAGCTATATAACGTGGGAAAAGTTCAATAAGATTAAGTCGATTTTTCCTCTAGAGCGTCCTAAACTTTCAATTCCATTTTCGGAATTAAAGATGTACGCGAAACTGTGAAGCAATTTCTGAAGAGCCCGGTGCGGGAAATCCGCACGCCGGGTTCTGTGGGGGTTTGAGTCGCCAATTGGGCGACCTTTCTACCCGGAGGGAGAACACAATCTACCGAAAGGTAGAGAGGTTCTCTTCTACTCGACTACTTCAATAAGAACAACCAAAGTCTGCAAAAACAGATGTTTACACTTGATAAGTGGCTGAAATGGTCACTCTTTTTTTTGTTTGTTTATTTTTCCATTAAAGGACCCGAGAGTTGAAGATGAAAAAGATTACCGCAACGACCATTTCTTAAGTTAAAACATCCCGTTACTTTAAGATACAAATCATAATCATTACGTTTTATATTGACAGAAAATTTAAAACATAGTATATTCATAAAGGTGTAAATAGGAATTGTTACGATTTGCATTGAATATTAAAAAGGAAAGGGAGATATTTTATTTATGCAAAAGGAACTTATCAAATCAATACTTGTGTTTTTCTTATTAGGGATAATCCTAACAGGCTGTCAAGAAAAAGTAGAAACACCTGTCGAAAATGCTTCCTCTGATTCTGAACCTGCTTCTTCTGATTACAATTCTGAATCTACAGAAAGTACCAATCATAACCATAGTCACGATGATGAAAAGCAAAAAGAAATATATTCAGGGATATTTGAAGATGACGAAGTTGAAGATAGAGAATTATCAGATTGGGAAGGAGATTGGCAATCAGTCTATCCATACTTATTAGATGGAACTTTAGATGAGGTCTTAGAGAAAAAAGTAGAAACAAAGAAAGATAAAACTTTTGCAGAGTACAAAGAATATTATAAAGTTGGGTATGAAACAGACATTGAACGAATCGTTATAAAAGATAATACGATAACATTTTATAAAAATGGAGAAGTAAAAACAGGCGAATATAAGTATCATGGATACGAAATTTTGACTTATGAATCCGGAAATAGAGGCGTTCGTTATTTATTTGATTTAGTTGGAGTATCAGATGGTGTCCCAAAACATGTTCAATTTAGTGATCACAGTATTTATCCAATAAAAGCTGAACATTATCATATTTATTTTGGAGATGAAGATCAAGTCACTCTTTTAAATGAATTAGACAATTGGCCGACATATTATTTTTCTAATTTAAGTGGAGAAGAAATCGCAGAAGAAATGAATGCACATTAATTTTTGATATTTTAGTAACTATTCAAGATTAGAATTACTTAGAGTGGCTTAGCGGTCACTCTTTTTTATGCCAAAAAAGACCCTTGATCAAAAGATCAAAGGCAAAATTGGGGGCTTAGTGGTCTAGGCTAAGCCTCATAATTAGGGGGTTTAACTTTCTTAGAGGAAAGAAAATATGCGTAAGCCTGTTCAAAAGTAAAATTGACTTTGTTTGATTCTTCTTCATTTACTGATCTACTTGTAAGTCTTTTTCTTTTCATTTACGTCACCTCAATACACTTTTTATTAAGAAAATGTAGGCAACGTATCAACGTATTTTTGGTATTAATATGTTGGATATATGATGTTATTTAAGCATCACATTGATGCTTATTTACTTGCTAAACTTGCTTAATTTCCGTTGTTGACTTTGAAACATTGAAAACAATGTTTAGAAATATTGCAGTAAGGCTTCCTGTTACGATCCCGCTGCTGGTGAGGATTTTAACGCCTTCTGGCAGGTGGGAAAACATATCTGGTACGGCAGTTACGCCCATTCCCATACCGACAGAACAAGCAATGATCAGAAGATTTTCTTGTGATGCAAAATCTACATTTCCTAGCATTTTTATTCCGTAAGCAATGACCATTCCAAACATTGCCACCATTGCGCCACCAAGAACAGGTGTTGGAATAACGGTAGTGAATGCCCCGATTTTAGGAATAAACCCTAAAAATACTAGTATCCCGCCCATTGTATAAATGACGTTTTTGCTTTTAACACCTGAAAGCTGAACAAGTCCCACGTTTTGCGAGTAGGTTGTGTATGGAAAAGCATTAAATAAAGCACCGATTATACTCGCGAGACCTTCAGCACGATATCCTCTTGATAAATCCTTTTCATTTAATTTTTTTCCTGTGATATCACTTAGAGCGAAATATACACCTGTTGATTCTACCATGCTCACAATTGCTACGAGAGTCATAGTAAGAATCGGGGTCCATTCAAAAGTAGGTGTACCAAAATAAAATGGCTTCACCATATGGAACCATGATGCATCAGCTACCGCTGAGAAATTGACTTTCCCCATAATAGAAGCAGCAAGAGTACCACCAATTAATCCAAGTAGAATAGAGATCGAGCGAATAAAACCTTTCGTAAATCGATAAAGCAAGATGATAAAAAGCAACGTTCCGAAAGCTAAACTGATATTTGATAGGCTTCCAAAATCAGGGCTTCCTTGACCACCTGCGATGTTATTCATTGCCACCGGGATAAGTGTAATCCCAATAATGGTTACAACTGAGCCAGTCACAACAGGTGGGAAGAACTTAATTAATTTTCCAAAGAATTGAGAAATAATAATGACGATAAGTCCTGAGATAAGAATCGATCCATAAATAGCGGAAATACCATACTGTCCTCCAATGGCAATCATTGGTCCGACTGCAGTAAACGTACAGCCAAGTACAATCGGTAAACCAATTCCGAAAAAGCGATTCTGCCAAACTTGTAAAATTGTCGCAATTCCGCACATTAAGATATCGATCGATACCAAGTAGGTTAATTGTTCTCCGGTAAATTTAAGTGCTCCTCCGACGATAAGTGGGACGATTACCGCTCCGGCGTACATGGCTAATACATGCTGAATTCCTAACGAGGCTATTTTAAAAGGATGTTGTTTCATTTAATTAATTCCTCCACGTTCTCATTTATAAATGACACTTTTCCGTTTGAAAGCGAGGCAATCCGTGCTAAGGATTCAACCCTTAAACCAAGGTCCTTTAATTTTTGTGGACCATGTTGAAAGGACTTCTCGATGACAATGCCAATTCCAACAACTGTTGCATGGCTTTTTTGAACAATATCTACTAAACCAAGTGCAGCTTCCCCATTTGCAAGGAAGTCATCAATGATTAGGACTCTATCATTTTCATTTACATATTTCTTTGAAATGGAAATTTCGTTTGTTTCATTTTTAGTAAATGAATGGACTGAAGCTGTTAATAAATCATCGACAAGCGTCAAAGATTTTCTTTTTCTTGCGAAGATTACAGGAACATTCATATATAAACCAGCCATAACTGCAGGAGCAATTCCTGAAGATTCAATGGTTACGATCTTTGTAATACCATCACCTGCAAAAATCCTTGCAAACTCTTTTCCTATTTCAAGCATTAATTGCGGGTCTATTTGGTGGTTTAAAAATGAATCTACCTTTAGAACATTTTCCGATAGAACCTTACCGTTAGTGCGGATTTTCTCCTCTAGTAATCTCATGTTTTTTTGACTCCCTTTTAAAATAATAAAAGCCCAAAGGTCATTACATCACATCAAAAAATGAGTGAGGCAATGACCTTTGGGCTTTGTGTCCGAAAGGAAAAGGAATTAGCGCTCTTTAAAAAGAATCGCGACTTTCCCATTACCCACTCATAGTCTGATTGTTAACGGCAATCGGGTAGAAACTTGCGGGCCATATCCCCGCGATTATATGAGTGAAACCATATTAATTTATTCACATTATAAAACACAAGAAAAGAGTAAATCAATCATTTTTTCGCAAAAAACGAACATTTTGTTTTTTAAAATTAAAAATCGTTCGTGTATGGTAATCGTTTTAATTGGCGTAAATAAAAGGCTATATCAAAGATTGAATAACCATTCATTTTCAGGTACTATTATAGTGTATAATTTATTCAGAAAATTCTAAAATAAAGGGTGAGCAAAATGAAAAAATCGATTCCTGAATCATGGTGGAACCAGTTGAAACTACCGGTCATTTCGGCCCCGATGTTTTTGGTTTCAAGCACTGAACTCGTGAAAAATTGTTGCTTGAATGGCGTGATTGGTTCTTTTCCTGCTCCAAATGCAAGACCAATTGAGGTTCTTGATCAGTGGATGGGGAAATTAAATGAAGAGCTAGAAAAGGCTCGTGCACTCGATCCTAACCGAAAAATTGCTCCTTGGGCGATGAATATGGTGGTACATAGCTCTTACAGCCGCCTGCAGGAAGAACTTGCATTGATTAAAAAGCACCAGCCGCAATTGGTGATTACCTCCTTAGGAAGTCCGAAACTAGTCGTCGATATTGTGCATGAATATGGCGGGCTCGTATTCTCTGATGTGAGTGATTTGAAGTTTGCTCAAAAAGCAGCTGAATCTGGTGTCGATGGACTTATTTTGGTAGCAAGCGGGGCGGGCGGTCACGCGGGTCAAATTAACAGCTTTGCCTTCGTGGATATGGTCCGTAATTTCTGGGATGGTATCATTGTCCTTGCTGGTTCCATTTCAACAGGGAAGGGAATTTTAGCTGCTCAGGCAGCAGGCGCTGACCTTGCCTATATGGGAACCCGCTTTATTGTTGCGACAGAAAGTATGGCCAATGATGAATACAGGGAAATGCTGGTTGAAGCCACACAAGAGGATATCATTTTAACGGATGCTTTCTCCGGCATCATGTGCAATATGCTGGTACCTAGTATTAAAAAGGCAGGTTTGGACCCAGAAAAACTTGTCAAAAAAGACAATGTAAACTTTGATAATATGCAAAGGGAGACGAATGCGAAAGCATGGAAGGATATTTGGTCAGCAGGACATGGCGTCGGGGCAATAAATAAAATAGAATCGGCTTCTGAAATAATTAGTAGTTTAGAAAAAGAATACAAGGAAGCATTACAAAATATCAATCGAAATGTAGGGAAATTGAGTTCGGTTTCCGTAAAATAAGAAAAGCATACGATTGCGAAAAGGGACTCTCACAGTGAAGCAAACAAATGTCCTTGACGAGGAAAATTAAATAGATGAAAAAAACCGGGCATTGTCCGGTTTTTCTTTTGGAGTAAAAGAACTTATCCCCGAATTTTGCTTACTTTTTGTTTTTCTCCTTTGATACCATATTGACTACTTTATAACCTGGTTTCATCTTAATCTTCTTAATACCACTATTCATTGTGACTTGGTACATGGTAAATTTTCGAGGCTGATGTTCCAGTCTATCAATTTTTTTAATGGTTTCTTTTTGAAAATATTTATGTATTTTCTTCGTTTGCTTTTCTGGTTTTTCACCGTAAAGAAAATCGTAAGCAATTATAAATAGAAAAATAAATACCGCCCCAATAACTAGTGTGTATAAGGTTGAAAACAAAAATGACAAGGTTGACATCCTTTCTATGTAGCGTCGGAATGACTCAGTACGATTAAAAACAATTATAACTTAAAACCATGCCATTATAAAATAATTCATTGATAGCAGTTTGGTTATCTTAAGAAATAACATTATTTTTGACTGGGTACACTAAAAGAATATAAAAATATTTTTGTTTATTTGTCCACTAGATATGCACAACAATAAAAATTTATGATAAAGTATAGTATAGGAATCCTTTAATACCAGTGTTTAACAAAGGTGTGGATGTCCGCCTGAAACGGACGATTGTTTTTCCGTAAACGACAAAGCACGTTCAAATGAATAAAGGGGGAATTGAATATGTCCAGTACTATTTTGGAGCAATTTTTAAATGAAAATCTTGATAATTTAAAGGGAAAAGGTTTGTACAATGTCATCGATCCGCTCGAAAGCCCAAATGGACCAGTTATAACAATTAATGGCAGAGAACTAGTCAATCTATCTTCCAACAACTATTTAGGCTTAGCCACGGATGAACGTTTGAAAAAAGCCGCTACTGAGGCGATTGAACAATACGGAGTTGGGGCAGGGGCCGTTCGAACCATTAACGGAACACTTAAACTCCATGTTGAACTGGAAGAAAAATTAGCTGAATTCAAACATACAGAAGCAGCGATTGCTTACCAATCTGGATTTAATTGTAACATGGCGGCTATTTCAGCAGTAATGGATAAAAATGATGCGATACTTTCGGATGAATTAAACCATGCGTCGATAATCGACGGCTGCCGGCTTTCCAAAGCAAAAATTATCCGTGTGAACCACTCCGATATGGAAGATTTACGTGCAAAAGCAAAAGCAGCAAAAGAGTCAGGCCTTTACAATAAAATTATGGTGATTACAGACGGCGTGTTCTCGATGGACGGAGATATTGCTTTACTGCCTGAAATTGTCAAGATTGCTGAGGAATTTGATCTGATTACATATGTAGACGATGCTCATGGATCAGGTGTGCTTGGAGATGGGGCAGGGACCGTTAAGCATTTTGGTCTTTCTGATAAAATTGATTTTCAAATCGGTACATTATCTAAAGCAATTGGCGTAGTTGGCGGTTATGTCGCTGGTAAGAAAAATCTCATTGACTGGTTAAAAGTTCGCAGCCGTCCATTCCTATTTTCTACCTCATTAACTCCTTCCGATGTGGCAGCAAGTAAGAAGTCAATTGAAATCTTAATGGAGAGCACGGAACTGAACAAAAAGCTCTGGGAAAATGGAAATTATCTAAAAAAAGGCTTGAACGAGTTAGGTTTTAATATCGGCAACAGCGAAACTCCGATCACTCCTTGTATTATCGGGGACGAAGAACTTACTCAACAATTCAGTAAACGTTTGAATGATGAAGGGGTTTATGCCAAGGCGATTGTGTTCCCAACCGTTCCACAAGGGACTGGACGAGTGCGTAACATGCCAACAGCTGCACATACAAAAGAAATGCTCGATCAAGCGATTGCTATTTATGAAAAAGTCGGCAAGGAAATGGGCGTTATTTAGGTTTCACCCTAACTGATTAAGTAACGTAAAAATAAAGTAAATCACTATTTTTAGTAAGAGTGAAGAGGACGGAGAAACGACGATGAAGCGTATTTTAATCACAGGTGCTTTAGGGCAGATTGGATCAGAATTAACTTTAAAGCTAAGAGACATCTATGGTGCGGATAATGTCATTGCTACAGATATTAAAAAGAATGACAGCGAAGCCGCTCAAAGTGGTCCTTTTGAGACCGTCGATGTAACGAATTTAAACCAAATGGTGGAAGTGGCTAAAAAATACAACGTTGATACTGTTATGCATTTAGCCGCTCTTTTATCAGCTACAGCAGAAGCCAAGCCTGTGTTTGCCTGGAATTTAAATATGGGCGGGCTAATGAATGGTTTGGAAACTGCAAAAGAGTTAAAGGCACAATTTTTCACACCAAGTTCGATTGGTGCTTTTGGTCCATCCACACCTAAGGACAGCACCCCACAAGATACGATAATGCGTCCAACGACGATGTACGGTGTCAATAAAGTGGCAGGGGAATTATTGTCTGATTACTATTTCCAAAAGTTTGGTGTCGATACCCGCGGCTTGCGTTTTCCAGGGTTAATTTCCTATGTTGCACTTCCTGGCGGAGGGACCACGGATTATGCCGTTGAAATCTATTATGAAGCGATCAAGAATGGCCAATATACTTCATACATTGATAAAGGTACCTATATGGACATGATGTATATGCCCGATGCCCTAAATGCAATTGTTGACCTAATGGAGGCAGATTCATCAAAATTAATCCACCGTAATGCTTTCAACGTGACAGCGATGAGCTTTGATCCTGAAGAAATTGCGGCTTCTATCGCTAAGTATGTACCTGGATTTGAAATTTCTTATAATGTTGATCCAGATCGTCAAAAAATTGCGGAAAGTTGGCCAAATTCAATTGATGCTAGTGCGGCAAAAGAGGAATGGGGCTTTAAATACGCGTTTGATTTGGATAAAATGACCAAGGATATGGTAGAGAAGCTACGTCAGAAAAAATAATAATTATAATAATCCTGGACCAAAATGGTTCAGGGCTTTTTTTGCATAAAAGAAACAGCGAATCAACTAAGGCTTCGCTGTTATCTTGTTACATAGATATATTTGTCTTTTTTCTCGGTAACTCTACCAATAATCGCAGCATATGCTAGACCATTAGAATGTAGCTTGTCGACATATTGAGCCGCTTCCTGTTCACTAAGTGAAACAAACAGACCCCCAGATGTAATCGCATCACATAGGACCAGCTGCTCCTCCTGAAGAATATCCTCATAAACAACATCATCAGCTATCCATTTATGATTCGACTTAGAACCACCAGGCACCACACCATTTTTCGCTAATTCAAGAGCACCTTCTAAAACAGGGACTTGTGAGAGTGAGAATTCAAAACTAACATTACTACCACGTGCCATTTCACTGCCATGTCCAAGTAATCCGAATCCAGTTACATCAGTTACAGCGTGAGGATGAAATTCTGTTAAAACTTCAGCTGCCACCTTATTTAGCGTAGCCATTGTCTCTGTCACAATCTGTTCCTGCAGAGGAGTTACGACACTTCTTTTTATACCGGTTGTGATAATACCCACACCAATCGGCTTAGTTAACACGAGAACATCACCAGGCTTGGCGCCGACATTTTTCCAAACTTTATCGGGATGGACTATTCCTGTAACGGAAAGTCCAAATTTAGGTTCCTGATCATCAATTGAATGGCCGCCAACGGTAATCGCACCGGCTTCTTTTACTTTATCTGCCGCACCACGAAGAATATCAGCTAGCATTTCGGCACCCAACTTTTTAATCGGAAAGCCGACAATATTCATAACTGTTTTAGGTTCACCGCCCATGGCATAAACATCGCTTAATGCATTTGCAGCCGTGATCTGACCAAACATATATGGATCGTCGACGATTGGGGTAAAGTAGTCAACTGTCTGTATCAAAGCGATGGAGTCGGTTATTTGGTAAACTCCAGCATCATCAGAAGTATCAAGTCCCACTAATAATTCAGGAACAGGTTCTTGTTTCGGTAATTGACGCAACACTTGCGCCAGGTCCTCAGGACCAATTTTACAGCCTCAACCCGCTTTTGTTGACAAAGAAGTTAGGCGAATTTTATCTTGTTCACTCAACATGTCCACCTCCATTTATATAGTATAACTCTTTCAAAAAAAAACCGCACGAATAGACAAAAAAATTGCTGAAGGAAAAGGAATAGGTTAAAATATTAACACTATCCTGATGTAGGAAACACTTTTTTGGAGGGTATTTTTATGAAGAACTATCATGTTATTGTTGAATTTTGCATGCAATGAAATTACGCACCAAAAGCCGCGAGTTTCGCGGAAGAGCTATTTAATCATTTTTTTAGAGATATTCAAAAGTTAGAACTGATTCCTAGTTCAGGCGGTGCTTTCGAAGTGACCGTGAATGGGGAGAAGATCTATTCGAAGCTCGAAACAGGTGTTTTCCCTGATACCGATGAAATGATAGAGATCATTTCTAATAAATAAAAAATAACCCTCAAATCCGTTTGGAAATGAGGGTTATTTTTTTAAAGATAAAATTATTATGTCAACTGCAGCATAAAAAATGATGCCACAAGTTTATCTTAAGGCAGGAATGAATCTATTTTTTCCTACTCCTCTATCTATTTTTGAAATAATTACCTCTAGAATTCCATTTGTAAATGTAGCAAATACGTTTTGATTAATGACTAGAAACGGAAAATTAATGGAACGGACTCTTTTTTGTTTATTCATGTAAGGGGGGTATTTGGATGCAGAAATCATTAATTTATTTCCTTCTATATAAACCTTTATTTCCGAAGCCTCGAATTCGCTTAAAATGGCCTCAACAATCCATTCCTTTTCTGTTTCATAAAGATCGATTGGAAATTGTGTTTCATCATAATAGGAAGTTAGTGGATCTAGAAAATAGTTTTCCAGCCATTTCTCCACTAAGTCAAAATCAAAGGTTTGATTTTTAAGTTGTTTCTTTTTTGACATATCTAATCCCCCTTGCTCGTTTCATTTTATTCAATGTGACTTAAAACGTGAAACTGATGTGATATAATTGGGAAAGTTAAAGCGCCCGTTTGTGAATTCCACTCATTAATACAGGCCTGGACTAGTCAAATGTCAGAGAAAAAGAACATGTGATAAAGGAGTTTTTATGTTGAAAGAATGGCTACGCTCATTACCACCGGTCCATGAACTTCAAAATCATGAGAGGTTTTTAACTCTCCTTCTAGAAAGTCAGCTTGATCATGCGCATCTGACCAAACAGCTTAAAGAGGTCATTGACAATATTAGGGATGCAATCCTAAATGATAATTGGCCAGGTGGTAGGCCAGGGACCAACCATTTTATTGAAGACCTATTTTTTATTCTCGAAACAAAAATACAGAAACAGTATTCTTATACCTTAGAAAAGGTCATAAATGCGACAGGAACTATTTTACATACAAACCTAGGAAGGGCTAGATTAAGCGAAAATGCAATAAACCATGTGATTGACACTGCAAGGAACTATTCAAATCTTGAATATAAGCTAACGGAAGGTGAAAGAGGTTCAAGACATAGTCATGTTGAAGCATTAATTAAAGATATCACCGGTGCAGAGGCTGCTATGGTGGTTAATAATAATGCTTCTGCTGTCTATCTGGTTTTAAGAGCTCTAGCTGCTAACAAAGAAGTCATTGTTTCAAGGGGACAGCTTGTTGAAATCGGTGGCTCTTTTCGAATCTCATCTATAATGGAAGAAAGTGGGGCAAAACTTGTAGAAGTTGGCACCACTAATAAAACACATCTTTATGATTACGAAAAAGCTGTCAGTTCAGAAACTGCGATCGTCATGAAGGTACATACTAGCAACTTTAAGGTCATCGGATTTACCAAATCTGTTGATACCGAAGATCTTGTTGGGCTTACGAAACGATTAGATAGTGTCATTTTTTATGAAGATCTCGGAAGTGGTGCTCTATATGACTTTAGAAAGCACGGAATTGGTGAAGAACCGGTAGTAAAAGAGGTCATTGAATTAGGGGCAGATGTTGTAACCTTTAGTGGTGACAAGCTTCTTGGCGGTCCACAGGCCGGTATAATTGCTGGAAAAAAAGAAATCATTGATTGCTTAAAAAAACACCAGTTGGCACGCGTTGTCCGTGTTGATAAGATGACGTTGGCTGCGCTTGAGGGGACATTAATCGATTATGCTCGTGGAGAAAATGGCTTAGTAAATATTCCAACCGTTCGTGATTTATTAGTTTCCTCTGAAGAATTAGACGTACGATCGCAGTCGTTTATTACAAATTTATTACAAAATACTGGAAAATATGTTACAAAAATTACAGAAGGAAGAAGCCAAGTGGGTGGGGGTACGATGCCGGATGTTGAGCTTCCAACCATGGTCGTGTCCTTAAAACATTGTGAATTGACGGCAGAACAGCTGGGAAGAAAGCTTCGATCCGAAGTGAAACCAGCAATTGTTGGAAGGATTCAAAAAGATGAATTTATCATTGATTTACGAACAGTGACTCCAGAAGAAGAAGAGGACCTGCTTCGGGCATTAATTAAAGTATAGACAAGCTTAGTAATCGACTGATGCCCCAGCACTTTAACAAAGTGCTGGGCATTTTTTGACTTGCGCCTATCTTATAAGTTTCTACATATCGTGATGTGTATTATGTTTGGCTCTAGTATGGTTGCGATTCTTGACTTTGTGAGAACCGCTTAATGGTTCAGGCTGCCCCGATTGTTTTGGTGCATTTTTTCGCATGTCTTTGCCATCGTTTTTGTTCATATTTCATCCCTCCTATATGTTAGGATGCAGTGATAAAGTCCTTTTATACCGTATATTTTTTGTTGTTCTGTGCAATTTAACGGTAAACAAAATGAAGGAGTGAATAAAGAAAGATGGATAAATTCCCATACAATAAAGATAAACAACAAGCGTTTCAAGCAGCACAGCAGGGGTATGAGAATGCACAAGGACTATTCGAGACAATTGTAAGTGATAGTGCAAGTTATGGTCATCAACTAAAGCATCTAAAAGACGAAGTCAATGAAGCCTACCAACAAATTGAAAATGCACTAGAAGTGGCATCGGAACATCAACGATCGCAGCTAGAGCGTTTCCAGCAGGATCTGCAAAGCATGGTGACAGAAGTAAACCAGACAGAATAAGAAAAGCAGGCGGAGGAGCCCGCCTGCTTTTTGTTATTATTGATTTTTCTTTCGTTTTTTGTTATTCATTCTTTCTTTTGCAGTTAATTCTGGTTCGCTCGCCATTTCCTCATTAAAACCTGCACCTTTACCTTGCCCCTTGGCTGCATTCATCCCTGGAATTACATGATTAGACTTTCGTTTCACCATTCTAATCACCTCCTACACTTTTACTATTTCCTCCATAGCAAAAAACATGACATTGAAAAAGTTTTTTGAGATAATAAATAATGAAAAAGGCGGTTTTCCCATGTCTTAAATCACATTAGCACAAATAGTGTTTTTTGAATTTTCAGAACAAAATACATAAAAAACATAAGTGAAACTTATCAATCGCAATAACTTTCTTGTTATTTACTTATGTAATCGCTTGTATTAAGATAAGAATTGTGAGAAAAGTTAAGCAGGATGGGAAAATTCAAACTTTTCAACTTTTCGTTAATTTTCGATTTATTAATGACGAATTAGGGGGTTTTTTACATGGTAAAAAATGATGTATTTAACGCACGCACTTCCTTTGAAGTGAATGGTAAACGTTACAACTATTACCGCTTAAGTGCACTGGAAGAGGCAGGAATTGGAAAAATTTCTAAATTGCCTTACTCTGTAAAAGTACTACTTGAATCTGTATTACGCCAATTAGATGGCCGAGCAATTTCAAAAGAGCATGTTGAAAACTTAGCAAAATGGGGCACAAATGAGCTAAAAGAAGTGGACGTACCATTTAAGCCTGCTCGTGTTATCCTTCAAGACTTTACAGGTGTTCCAGCAGTTGTTGACCTTGCTTCTTTAAGAAAAGCAATGGCAGACCTTGGCGGAGATCCTGACAAAATCAACCCTGAAAAAACGGTTGATCTTGTAATCGACCACTCCGTACAGGTTGATGCATATGGAGCAGCTGATTCCTTAAAAATTAACATGGATTATGAATTCGAACGTAATGCTGAGCGCTACCAATTCTTAAGTTGGGCGCAAAAATCATTTAATAACTATCGCGCCGTTCCACCTGCAACAGGTATCGTACACCAAGTAAACCTTGAATACTTGGCTGATGTTGTCCACGTTGCAGAAACAGATGGTGAATTAGAAGCTTATCCAGATACTTTGGTTGGTACGGACTCCCATACAACAATGATCAATGGTCTAGGTGTTCTTGGATGGGGCGTTGGCGGTATTGAAGCTGAAGCAGGAATGCTAGGTCAGCCTTCATACTTCCCTGTACCAGAAGTAGTAGGTGTTAAATTAACAGGTGAGCTTCCAAACGGTGCTACAGCAACTGACCTTGCTTTAAAAGTAACTCAAGTTCTTCGCAGCCATGGGGTTGTAGGGAAATTCGTTGAGTTCTTCGGACCAGGAGTATCAGTACTGCCACTTGCAGACCGTGCAACAATTGCAAACATGGCTCCTGAATACGGTGCTACTTGCGGATTCTTCCCAATTGATGATGAATCACTTGCATACATGCGCTTAACAGGCCGTGAAGAAGAGCATATCAATGTAGTAGAACAATACTGTAAAGCAAACGGTTTGTTCTTTGATCCAGCGATCGAGCCAGTTTATACAGATGTAGTTGAAATCGATCTTTCTGTCATTGAAGCAAATCTATCTGGTCCAAAGCGTCCTCAAGATTTGATTCCACTTTCTAAAATGAAAGAGGAATTTGTGAAAGCTGTTTCTGCTCCACAAGGAAACCAAGGCTTCGGCTTACAAGCAGATGAGCTTGACAAGTCTGCAACTGTTAATTTCCTAAACGGTGACGAAACTACTATTAAAACTGGTGCCGTCGCAATTGCTTCAATCACAAGCTGTACCAATACATCTAACCCATACGTTCTAGTGGGTGCTGGACTTGTTGCGAAGAAAGCAGTTGAATTAGGAATGGAAGTTCCTAAATTCGTAAAAACTTCCTTAGCACCAGGATCTAAAGTTGTAACTGGATATCTTCGTGATTCGGGGTTACTTCCTTACCTAGAGCAAATCGGCTTCAACCTCGTTGGTTACGGATGTACAACATGTATCGGTAACTCCGGCCCATTAAAGGAAGAAATCGAAAAAACAATCGCTGAAAACGATCTTTTAGTTACATCTGTTCTTTCCGGTAACCGAAACTTCGAAGGACGTATTCACCCGCTTGTTAAAGCAAACTACCTTGCTTCACCACCATTAGTTGTTGCTTACGCTCTTGCTGGTACTGTAAATATTGATTTTGCAAACGAAGCAATCGGTAAAGATAAAGATGGAAATGATGTATTCTTCAAGGATATCTGGCCATCAACTGCTGAAGTTAATGATGTTGTTAAACGTACAGTAACTCCTGAACTATTCCGCCGGGAATATGCAAACGTGTTCGGTGACAACGAGCGTTGGAATGATATCAAAACAAGCAATGAGCCTTTATATACTTTTGATGAGGATTCTACTTACATCGCAAATCCGCCGTTCTTTGAAGGCTTATCACCAGAACCAGGTATCGTCGAGCCATTAGCAGGACTACGTGTTGTTGGTAAATTTGGTGATTCAGTTACAACTGACCACATTTCACCTGCAGGAGCAATTGGTAAAAATACTCCAGCTGGTAAATATCTGCTAGAAAAAGGCGTTGCAATCCGCGACTTTAACTCTTACGGATCCCGTCGTGGTAACCACGAAGTAATGATGCGTGGAACGTTCGCAAACATTCGTATTCGTAACCAAATCGCACCAGGAACAGAAGGTGGGGTAACTACTTACTGGCCAACTGGCGAAGTGACATCTATTTACGATGCTTGCATGAAGTACAAAGAAAACGGTACTGGATTAATCGTTCTTGCTGGTAAAGATTACGGAATGGGTTCTTCACGTGACTGGGCTGCTAAAGGTACAAACCTTTTAGGTATTAAAACAGTTCTTGCTGAAAGCTTTGAACGTATTCACCGTTCAAACCTTGTGTTAATGGGTGTGCTTCCACTTCAATTTAAAGATGGCGAAAGCGCTGAAACACTTGGCCTGACAGGTAAAGAAACCATTGATGTTCAAGTAGACGAAAATGTAAGACCACGTGACCTTCTAAAAGTAACTGCAACGGACGAAGCTGGTAACAAGAAAGAATTTGAAGTTCTTGTTCGTTTTGACTCTGAAGTTGAAATTGATTACTACCGCCACGGCGGAATTCTTCCAATGGTTCTACGTGAAAAATTACAAGCTTAATATTGAAAAACACCATGCCAGCTGGTATGGTGTTTTTTCGGAAGAAATGATTGACAAATCTAATGATCCTCCAATAAAATAATACTAACAAACGAAAAGGAATGGTAAAGAGGCATGAAGTTATAATCTTATTTTTCAGACATGATTCGAATAACGAAAAATGTTGAACCTGAAGAATAGGATTCGTCTGTCCTTTTTTATGTCCTGATCGTATATGCCAATAAAACCTTTAAAAGGTTTATTTGTTGATTCATATTAACGGCAAATTGTGATCATTTCTAAGACATAAACTCTCTTCAGGTTCAATTGAAGGGAGTTTTTTTATGCATTCAAATCAAAAAACAGTCATTAAAGTAATCGGCTTAGAAAAAAGTTTTCATTTAAGAAAGGTATTCGAAAATATCCAATTTGATATAAAGAACGGGGAAAGGATTGGCCTTGTCGGATACAATGGTACAGGAAAGACAACACTAGCCAATATCCTTTTTGGAAAAATAACACCCGATAAAGGGATCATCGAAAAATCAAGCGAGTTAACAATAGGCTATCTATCGCAGTCGATTGATTATGAGATAAGTGATTTTCATCAGTCATTATCAGGAAGCACAACGAAAGAATTATTCCAGCATGCTAGTGAGTTAGGTCTTCAAAAGGTCTATGACTGGGAGGAAGACCGATTAAATCATTTAAGCGGAGGGGAAAAATTAAAACTGGCACTCTCGACGGTTTGGGCATCAAAACCTGACTTCTTAATTTTGGATGAACCGACAAATCACTTGGATTTTCATGGGATTGAATGGCTGGTAACCGAACTAGAAAAATTTCAAGGACCTGTCTTAATTATCTCTCATGACCGTCATTTTTTAGATGAAACAGTGCATCGTATTTTCGAAATTGAACATGGCAAACTCCACTTTTACAATGGTAACTATAGTGACTATCGTGTTGAAAAACAACATCGGGCGGAGAATCAGCGACATCAATATAGCGCCCAGCAACGGCAAATAGAAATGGTTGAATCACAAATGGAACAATTAAAGTCATGGTCTGAAAAAGCCCATCGTGATTCAACCAAAAAGGGATCAGGACCCAGTAAAAGACAAAATGGTATTAAGGAATACCATCGGGCTAAGGCTAAAAAAACAGACAATCAAGTGAAATCAAAAATGAAACGTCTGCAAAATGAGCTTGGAAAAAATAAAATTGATAAGCCGTTAGATGAAGTCCAAGTAAGGTTCCAGTTTGACACTCAAGGGAAGAGAGGCAAACGGATTGTCGAGGCCAAACGTCTAAATAAATCGTACGAGGATCGAACACTCTTTCATAGCTCTAACTTCTACATTAATCATGGAGAGCGAATGGGACTCTTAGGGGAAAATGGCTGCGGGAAAACGACATTAATTAAGATGATCCTAGATCAAGAGACGTATACAGATGGTAATCTATGGAAGAGTGACTCGATAAACGTTGCTTATTTAAGTCAGGATGTTGATGATTTACCAGACGATAAATCGGTGATGGAGGCTTTAGGTTTCACAGATAGGGAAGATGTGTTAAAAGCACGGACCTTACTCGCCAATTTGGGCTTACAAGACGCGTTCGTTACTAAACCAATTAGGACTTTGAGTTTGGGCGAACGAACAAGAGTAAAGCTAGTCGATATGTTAATGAAAGAATACGATGTTCTTATCCTAGACGAACCGACGAATCATTTGGATTTGCCGAGCAGGGAGCAGCTGGAAAAGACATTAGCAGAGTTTAAAGGGACGATAATAACGGTTTCCCATGATTATTATTTCTTAAATAAATTATGCGACCGGCTGCTAGTATTTGAAAACCAGCAAATTAAACGGGTAGAAATGACACCAGAGGAATATTTTAATAAAAAAGTAAAGAAAGAGGATAATCAAGAAGAAGTATTATTAATCATTGAAAACAAGATCGCGGTGATTTTGGGAGAATTATCATTAATCGATCAAAAAGATCCTAAATATCTTGTATTAGACCAAGAATTTAAAGAACTTCTTAAGCAAAAACGGGATTTAAGCAATTAACAACGGAAGAGAGCAGGAATATCTGCTCTCTTTTGTTGTTTTTCCTTGATAATTGATGGTTTATTTGTGAAAAAATCGGATTTATTTGCGGAAATAGCCTGTTTATTTGCGAGAAACTGACTTTTATTTGCGGGTATGGTGTTTTTATTTGCGAATCCACAAGCTGATTATTTTTCATCTAATAGGGTAAGCAGTTCTTTCTCTTTTTCCGCTCGCATCCCCGATTTCCACTCATATTCCGTCAAATGGCGAGTTTTCTCCCACTCATAAATATCAGCGATACTTTCCTCAAGCTTTCTATAAGAAAGTCCACTCTGAATCGCTTTATCAACGTTGATGGAGAAAGCACCTTTCCAAGGCTCTTTAGTCTCAGGTGATAAAGGATAATTCTCTGGTACCCAGAGAGGCATCTCTGTCCAAGGGGCCACTTTTTGATCCAAAAGGAATTTCTCATCTGCCCAAACCACTTCTGGATTTGAATCAGTCACTTTGATACATGCGTCGATAAACTCTTTCATCGTTAGAGAATAATCAGGCCCTGTTGCATTAAAGGTTCCTGTGGAATCCTGCTCTTCCATATCGAGGATCCAATTCGAAAGGTCTTTATTGTCAATAACCTGCACACGTCGATGAGGGCTCCCGGGCACCATAACCTTGCCGCCTTTTGCGATTCTGTTAATCCAATAGGGAACACGGTCGGTATAATCATTCGGCCCAATTAACTGACCCGCCCGTACGTTTAACACTCGTCCAGGCAAATTTTTTTCAGCAATCTGCTCACATAACGCTTTAAAATGTCCATAATATTCATAAACCGGCTCGTCTGAATCCATTGAAAGTTTATTAGCTTCCTCAAATGACATTTCTAAAACAGAGTAGCTTTCATCTAAATTTTCTGGAACCCAGTCTTGGTAAACGGATATACTCGAGATGAATGTATAATGTTTTACGCGATCCTTCAATAAATTGGTTGTATTTTGGACCGTATATGGAATAAATCCGCTTGTATCCAAAACAGCATCCCAGTGACGGTTTTGAAGCGCTTTCAAATTACCAAACCGATTCCCAGTAAGGATTTCAACGTCTTTTATTCCTGGATTTTGAATTCCGCGATTAAAAATCGTCACTTCATGATTTCGCCTCAAAGCCTCTTCCACAAATGTCCTCCCTAAAAAGCGACTTCCACCTAAAACAAGAATCTTCAAAAGAATCCCCCTCCAGTCTTGTTTTTATTTTAACAAATTTTCGCGCAATTTAGTTAATATTTAAGAATTCCATTTTACAAAAATGAAAGTATTGCATATGTCATGGATATTGTTAAAATTACATAGGTAGAAGTTGAAATTTAATATAATAGATGTTATTTAAGCAGAAGGGATGTTTCTCCATGGAAAACACATACTTACAATCCGTTTCTTATGAAAACGGAGTCCTTAAAATACTTGATCAAACCAAAATTCCAAATATAACAGAATTTCTTGAAACGACTAAAATTGAAGACGCCTGGGATGCAATAAAACAATTAAAAGTCCGCGGTGCCCCAGCGATTGGAATCGCGGCAGCATATGGTTTAGTGCTTGGTATAAAAGATGCATCTGAAAATTCCTTTGAAGATTTTTATGCTCATTTTAAAAAGCAATCCGATTATTTGGCCACTTCACGACCTACCGCAGTTAACCTATTTTGGGCACTAAAACGAATGAATGACAGAGCCTTAAAAGAAAAAGAATTACCGATCCATCAAATCAAAGAAGCACTAGAAAATGAAGCACATACTATTCGCAATGAAGATGAAGAAGTTTGCCGTACGATCGGGGAGAATGCATTAAACCTTTTAAAGGATGGGATGGGAGTTCTCACACACTGCAATGCGGGCGGCATCGCAACAGCAAGATATGGAACAGCCCTTTCTCCGCTTTATTTAGCAAAAGAAAAAGGCTGGGATATAAAGGTGTTTGCAGATGAAACAAGACCGCTTTTACAAGGTGCTCGTTTGACAGCTTGGGAGCTTATGCAAGCTGGCATTGATGTCACCCTAATCACAGACAATATGGCAGCAATGGTCATGCAAAAAGGCTGGGTTGACGCTGTTATCGTCGGTTGTGATCGCGTAGCGGCAAATGGTGATGTCGCCAACAAGATTGGTACATACGGTGTGGCATTATTAGCGAAGGCCCATAATATTCCGTTTTACGTAGCGGCACCGATCTCTACCATTGATTTAGAAACTAAGACAGGTGCTGATATCCCAATCGAGGAGAGAGATGCCTCCGAAATAACTGAAGGATTTGGAAAAAGGACAGCCCCTGAAGGTGTGAAAGTATTTAACCCCGCATTTGATGTCACTCCTAATGACTTGGTTACAGCAATAATAACCGAAAAGGGTATAATAAAAGGAAATTATCAGGAAGAGCTTCACAGACATTTTATATCCTAAAGAAAAGAAAGCAGTTAACCTAATCGTTAAAATAGTCACGAAAAATATTTTAGCTGAATTGAAAAAACATCTATAAAAACATGTAATCTTTGTGAATTGTCACAGTTTCGGCATATCCAAGTTTTGTTTCACCTAAGTTTATAGTGTAAAATCGAAGTAGCAGAGTATGAAGTAAAGGAGGATTCGGGGATGATTAAAAAAGTAATTGCTGCCGTAATATTAGTTACATTACTTACTGTAGCGATTGTTCAGGCAATGGATAAAAAAACAGAAACTCCCGAAACTACAAGTCAAACAACAGCTAGTAAAGAAGGACTCGCTATTGGAGCAAAGGCACCTGATTTTGAACTTAAAACATTAACAGGTGAGACAGTGAAACTCTCCAATTTAAAAGGAAAAAAAGTTATGCTTAACTTTTGGGCAACTTGGTGTCCGCCTTGTAAAGCAGAAATGCCAGCTATGGAGCAATTTTCCAAGCAAATGGAAAAGGATATCGTAATTTTAGCGGTTAACATTGATCCACAATTAGATGTCCAAGGATTTGTTGATGAAAATAAAATTACTTTTCCAATCCCTCTTGATGCCGATGATAAAGTAAATGAAAATTATCAAGTACTTTCCATTCCAACTACATATTTTATTGATAGTAAAGGGATTATCCAGAATAAATATGTCGGTGGAATGAAACTTGAAGATATGAAAGATTTTACAAATAAACTAAAATAAACAAAAGACGTTGGATTACTCCAGCGTTTTTTTCTTTTATAATAAATATTTAAAAAACGATATAATTTTCAAAAAGTTGTAATAATTGCAACCGTTTCCGGGCATAATAACTGTTACAATAGGAAATAAGGACGGTGATATACCAATGAGAAAACCTAGAAAACGCTCGTTTGCAGAGCTTGTATCTGAAAATAAATCACAACTTTTAAAAGATCGTGCTGCAATTGAAAAAATCGAACAGCGCTTGGAAGAAAAACGTCTCGGTAAAGCAGAATAACTAAAAAAGATTACCAATTATGTTTTCCAACCTTATGGAGAAAATGAAAGTAAGGAGGGATCATGACATGGGTAATCCGAAAAAAGATAGCAAACATTTTGTACCTAGCCATACTGGCACACAACCCCGAGGGTTTAATGGGAATAAGGGGAAGAAAATGAATGATACATCAGGGCAGCATGCCCAAGTAATTCAAACAAAAGGTGAATAGGTATAGATTATAAGACTCAATAGGCGAAAGCCTCTGGGTCTTTTTTGTTACCAAAAAAATTTCCTTGTTTATTTTTCGTACTCAGTAACAAACTATATCTGTACCAATTACACCATAGGAGGAATTATGATGGCCTATAATAACAAACCGAATCCAGATGATCGCAGCGATAACGTTGAAAAGCTTCAAGCCATGATTCAAAATACGGAAAATAATATCGAAGCAGCTGAAGAATCTTTAGCATTAACAGACAGTGAGACACAACGTCAGGAAATTGAAGCAAAGAATGAACGCCGACGTGAAAGCATCGACTCCTTCCGTTCAGAAATTAAGGATGAGGCACATAATCAAGAAAGCTAAAAAAGTGGGAGACCTGTTCATTATGGACAGGTCTTTTTGTTTAGGTATGGAGCGACTGTTATGGTAAGATAGAAAGGAAATTTTAAAGAAGAAGTGATAACCTTGAGACAACTAGTAAATCAACTTACAATACATGATAAATTAAAGCAATGGGAAATTGAATTGAACGAAAACGGGTCCATTTCAAATGAAAGTGCATTAATTTCCGCTCTTACGTACGAATCCAATCCCGTTATCCTATCAAAGTTATTAACACTTGCCGCTTTGTCACGGATTGGTCGAAATAAAAAGGATAAAATGGCAGCGGTATGGCTTGAAAGAGCGCTTAAACTATACCCTGAAAATCAAGCCGCAAAAGAATATATGATTCAATCTGATTGGAAAAAGATGGAGGGGTTACTTTCGCAGCTTACCTTTCCTGCAATGAGAGAAACAGATAATCGAACAGCCAAAAAGAAAACAGCGGAACAATACATAGAAGTGTGTCAAAACTTTTTAACGGATGCCGATGAGATTCACCAGGTTTTAGAATTGAAAAGAGAGCTTTCCTCAACATTAGAAAATAAGGATTTATTCCAAAAACATCAGCTTCTTTCCGAGTTGTTGTCTTCTGCTATAGACGAAACAGGAAACTTATTAAAGGCAGCTGAGGAGTACGATCAATCGATTACAGGTGTTTTCCATACTTCCACCTATTATGATGACTTGAAATTGCACTTATCTAATTTAGAGGAAATTAAAGCTACCTGGCAAAGGGAATTTATTGAAGAAGAAACTGAGAGTCTTCCTGATCGAATCAACGCCTTGGATCAACTGAATGAAATGATTGGGATGGAGTTTGTTAAAAATCGGGTCAATGATTTCTACCGGTTTCTGAAGTACCAAAAACAGCGGAAGGAGCTCGGTTTTCAAATTAAGGATGAACTGAGCTTGAACATGATCTTAACCGGAAATCCGGGTACGGGAAAAACAACACTTGCCCGCTTACTTGCGAAAATTTATCATGAGTTAGGTGTCTTGCCTCGTGAGGAAGTAATTGAGACGGATCGTTCGCAGCTTGTTGGTTCATTTGTCGGCCAAACAGAAGAAAACGTCCGAACGGTTGTCGAGCGCTCTATTGGCGGGGTGTTATTTATTGATGAGGCCTATAGTCTAAAACGTGAGGGGCAAACAGGCAACGATTATGGTCAAGCGGCGATTGATACACTGGTTTCGCTTATGACAGGAAATGAATATGGCGGGAAATTCGCGGTCATTATGGCAGGCTATCCTGAGGAAATGCGTTCATTTCTAGATGCTAATCCGGGTTTACGAAGCCGTTTTCCTCAGTCCAATCTCATTCATTTGCCAAATTATTCGAATGAAGAGTTAATAAGCATTGCAGAACATGTGGCATCAGATAATGATTACTTCCTTAGCGAAGAAGCAAAAATCGAAATCAATCATCGTCTCGATCGTGAACGGGTTGATGATTCCTTTGGAAATGCAAGAACAGTCCGCAATATTGTCTTAGATGCGATTTTTAAAAAGGGCTCTGACAAGGAAGTAAATGATGATAACATCTTAGATTATATGTTACTGAATAAAGAGGACTTTCTTTTAGACAAAGAGGAAAGTGTAGAGTCTCCTTATGAAAAATTGGACCGTCTAATCGGTTTAGAAGCCTTAAAGGTGGAGATGAGATCACTTATCTCATTTGTAAAAATGCAGCAGTACCGGATGAAAAAAGGGTTGCCGCCCGTACCTATTCAGCTTCATGCTGTTTTCACAGGAAACCCTGGTACAGGGAAAACAACCGTAGCTAAGATTTATGCGGAGCTTTTAAAGGAATGTGGCATTTTAAAACGAGGTCATCTTATCGTAGCAAGCAGGGCAGATTTTGTAGCCGGATATGTGGGTCAAACGGCAGGGAAAACAAAGAAAAAAATTAGGGAAGCGCTCGGTGGTGTCTTATTTATTGACGAAGCCTATTCCCTTTTCAGTTCGACAACAGGTGATTTTGGTAAAGAGGTCATAGATACACTTGTTGATGAAATGACCAAGCATAATGAAAACCTAGTCGTTGTCTTGGCAGGTTACCCACATGAAATGGACTTGCTCCTAGAAAGCAATCCTGGTCTTCGCTCCCGCTTTAAAAAGTTCTTTTTATTTCCTGATTATTCACCAGAGGAACTGCTTGAAATCATGGCGGTCTATGCTAATAGTTTTCAATACCACCTAACAGGGGAAGCAAAAGTGCTGTTACAACAAAAGATGGATGAAGAATCCTTCAAAGGGAATGGCCGTTTTGCAACAAACATGGTGGATGAAATGATTCAAGCACAGGCCTCAAGATTAATGGATGTTGCAGAAGATGAAGATCTTTTTGAAAAGTCCCTGCTGCTTGAAGTAGCAGATGTAATAAAGGCAATCAATAAAATGTAAAATATGATCACGAAAGGGTCGTGACCCGTGGAAAATTTATTTATTTCGACTAGAGAAATTCAGCTCTATTATGCTGATTCAGATATGATGGGTGTTATTTACCATGCTAATTATCTAAAGTTTTTTGAACTTGGCAGAACAGGATTAATTGAAGATATTGGATACAATTATCTTGCCATGGAGGAGTCAGGCTATTTTGCTCCTGTTTATGACGTTCAAGTGACCTACAAAAAGCCGTTACGCTATGGTGATAAAGGGTTTGTAAAAACATGGGTAGAATTAAATAATGGCATCAAAACTGTTTATGGATATACGATTGTAAATGGCGATGATGAAATATGTGCAGAAGGAAAAACAACCCATATTATTGTTAAAAAAGATAATTTTAGACCGACTTCATTCAAAAAGGCATTTCCTGAATGGTATTTAAAATATGAGGAAATTAAGAAAAAGGACTAAAATTCTTACTTTTATCGGCGAATTAATTTATACATTGAGGTGTCTTGATTGGCCTTTGGAATTAAAAAACAGCAAATAAGCGAATGGAAAAGAAAAATTGACAACGGAGAAATTGCGTTTTTAACCCATTATTGGCTTGATGATCGCTTTCCAGGTTCAAATACAGTCACTAAGGTGGGCTGCAATGACCTTGTAAAATTAGCAGTTTGGGGCCAAAAACATGGGTTAAGGAAAGAATGGATCCATCATCGGAAGGATGGTTATTCTCATTTTGATTTAATAGGTGAGCGACAAAGAGAAATTTTACAAAAAGAAGGTTTGTTTGAACATATATGGCAAAAAGAAATCCGTCCACTTGAAGAGTAACCACTCTAAGAGTGCGGATTTCTTTTTAGATTAGGAATTTCGGCAAATTTAAACGGGAATCATACCCCATCCGGATACTATTAATAGGATCGTGATCAAGGTATGAACAATGAAAGCTGGAATGATACTTTTAGATGATAACGTAAATAATCCAAATATTAATCCTAGAAAAATATAAAGAATTGATATTAAGATTGAAAATCCAAACATGGTCGTATGTAAGCCAAAAGCAATGCTGGTGACGATCAAACCTAATCGTTGATTGGTTATCGTAATCAGTTTATAAAGAAGTATTCCGCGCCACAAAACCTCTTCTAGTATACACTAGCAATAGATTACCTAGAAAAAATGATATGACCATCCAGGCAAATAAGCGTTTCTCTTCCTTAAAAAAAGCAACTAATAATAATAAAGTAATCAGAAAAACAAAAAAAGGAGTGTAGTAACCTCTTGCAAAAAAATAGGTCATGGTTAAAAATAACAGACTTAACAAGATACCTTGTCGATTAATACCTTCCATCCGCTTTGTTCCTCCTACCTTTCTTTTATGAGTAAAAAGGCCCCGCTTTACCGGAGCCATTGTTGCATATGTGTTTGAATTTCTTTAAATTTTGCATTAGCATTTCGAAGACCAAATGATCCTGCTTTCTCTAATGGAACCACACGGAAATTATGATTCTTTTTACTTGCGACATAGGTTGGGTAAAAAGCCGGGTTAGAAAAATCAATGGTGGTTCCTTTTTCTGATACATGTTTTGTAATATCAATGGTGGTTAAACCGCCTATATCTTTATAGTCACCATGTTGGGCGGAAATAAAATTCCCTAATGAATAAATAACAAACGTTCGTTTGCCTTCTGCTGTTTTTATCCATTCCATTGGCTGCAGGACATGGGGATGAGAGCCAAAGATGATGTCGACTCCTTCATTAGCAAGAAATTTTGCAAGGTCTTTTTGTTCTTTTGTCGGCATTCGCTTGTACTCATTACCCCAATGGATGCTCATGACCACTACGTCTGATTGTTTTTTGGCGCGATGAATTTCTTCTTTCATCGATTCGCGATTAATCAGGTTGACGAGAAAATCTTTTCCGTCTGGTATGGGGATTCCGTTCGTTCCGTAGGTATAGGAGAGAAAAGCAAGCTTAATCCCATTTTTATTTAGTATCCTCAAATTTTGACGGTCCTTTTCATCAATGAAGCTTCCCACATGTGGCAGGCCAATACTTTCTAAATAAGCGGCTTCCGACTTAATCCCTTTTTCGCCTTTATCTAACGTGTGATTATTGGCTGTTGATACGATATCGACCCCAGTATGGACGAGTGCATCTGCTAGCTCGTATGGGCTATTGAATCTTGGATAACCGGAAAGACCCAGTGCTTGTCCCGCCAACATACTTTCTTGATTGGCCGTTAAAACGTCTGGCTTTTCTAATAGTGGTTTCACATTTTCAAACATAGGTTCAAAATGATAGGAAGCTCCATTAAAGGCATCTTTATAAACTTTGTCGTGAATCAAAATATCCCCTATGGCACCAAGTGTTACTTTTTCTGTTATCTCGTAATTAATCATTAGTAAAGAACGAGGCTTATGCTCTTTTGAAGGATACACTTTTTCGTCTTCATCTGAATGTTGACTTTGTTGAATTAAGAGATAAGAAGCTAATCCGACACATGCAACAATAATTAAAACTGAAGGTATAATAGCATTCCGCTTCATAATTACTCCTTAATAGGCGCTTGTTTTTTATGTAATCCCTTTTTTAGACTGTTAGTTATACTATATTATATATTTCTATAATTTTAAAACTATTTAATAAATTAAAAAGGAACCGCTATAGGTTCCTTTTCATTATAACCATTTAATTTTCGGTTCCGTTTTATTAATAATTCTTTTAATATTGGCTCGGTGCCGGTATATCACAAATGATGCTAGTAGAAATACTACGATGAGCAATGGGATGTCCCATTCACGAATAATACCAGTAATAATGGCAAACAGAACAGCTGTAATTCCTGCGATCATCGAAGATAAGGAAACATATTTTGATAGGTATAAGCTGATAAAAAAGATAACAAGGACTGTGATAAACATATACGGTGCGTAGAACAATACGACACCACCTGAAGTAGCAACGGCTTTTCCGCCACGAAACCCGGCAAAAATCGGATAGGTATGACCGATAACAGCCAATACCCCAGCCAGTAATGGATTCACATCGACATGAAAAAGATAGGGCAGGGATGCTGCTAATGTACCTTTCAGAATATCAGCAAGTGTCACCGCCATTCCCGCTTTAACACCGAGTGTCCGAAACGTATTTGTTCCGCCTAAATTTCCGCTCCCATGCTGGCGAATATCTGTTTTATAAAATACTTTTCCGATAATTAAACCAGAGGGGATTGAACCTAGTAAATACGCAAGAACCAAAACTAAAATAATTTGAACCATTAACAAATTCTCCTTCAACAAAAAGATCCAGTTCTTCTATTTTACCATGTAATATAGAAAAAACACCACGCTTTTCCTTTTCTGTCCAAAGTAAGTACAAATAGAGTCAATTTTATTACGAAAAAAAGGAGAATTTTCAAACCCTTTGTTAATCCATTGAAAGCAAAGTATAGAGACAATATAATTTAGATAAAATCATATAAAACATATAAAAACCGGCCGACGATACAAGTGAATTGGTCGGTTTTCACATATCCAATCATCCTGAAATTATAAGAGAGGTGAAAAATCAATGGCAACAAATCTTCAGCAATACCTAAATGATCAATACCAAGATGTTAAAGGGATGCATTTGTTCAAAACGTAATAAATAATCGAAAAATACTTATCAAAATAGATGAAACGGATAAAGAAATATCGGCTGAATTTATCGATAATGCTGGTGGAATTGAACCCTCACTGCTTGAGAAAATCTTCGAACCTTATTTTACTACAAGACATCATGGCACCGGTTTAGGACTTTATATGGCCAAGAAAATATTGGAGAACATGGACGGAAGTGTCTTGGCAGAAGATACTGGTGATGGAGCTCGATTCTGCCTTACCGTTCCAAAGGTAGCAGCCGCGGTCAAACCGAAACTTTTATCCAGTTAAAGAATATTTTATGCAGCCTCTTCTACCAAGGGTTTTTCTGTTAAGAACTTTTTATTATGTATTTTTTGAAAATATAGGTAAAATAATGAGAAAAGGGAGTGAGACATATGAGCATTGAAAATCCAAGTCGTAATGAAATTGGGACAATTTTAAAAAAGGCAAAAAGAATCGCTGTTGTTGGTTTGAGTGATAATCCTGAAAGAACATCCTATCAAGTTTCTGCTGCTATGCAAAAAGCGGGTTATGACATTATTCCAGTGAATCCTACTGTCGATCAGGTTCTTGGTGTCAAGGCAGTTGCCTCTCTGAAAGATATTGAAGGACATGTAGACATTGTTAATGTTTTCCGTAGGTCAGAACAATTGTTCGATGTAGCCAAAGAATTTAATGAGATCGATGCCGAAGTATATTGGGCGCAGCTTGGACTAGAAAATGATGAGGCGTATGAGTTTTTAAAAAACAAGGGCTATACGGTTATTATGAACCGCTGCATTAAAGTCGAACATGCGTTAACAAAAGCATAATGTTTACCATAAAACTGCTAATTATTAGCAGTTTTTTTCTTTCAATCCCCCAAAAAACACTAGATAATATTATTACTAAAATATGTTGTTTCAAATTACGTATTTGCCAAATTAAAATAAATCGCTACAATATAGCATAGACGCCGCAAGATTTATGATAAAATAAGAAGCGGCAAACATTGGTTCTATTTTAAAATATAAAAAGATAATAAAAAGATGACTAATCAATTAGTTCATGAAGCAATTAGAAGGATACTTCTTTTTGTAGGGAATGAAAGGGGTATTTTAGTGGCAAGGAATCAGCAAGCTTTTGATTATAATGATGATGCCATACAGGTACTAGAAGGTCTAGAGGCGGTTCGAAAGCGTCCAGGAATGTATATTGGCAGCACCGATTCACGCGGTCTTCATCACCTCGTTTATGAGATTGTCGACAATTCTGTCGATGAAGCACTTGGAGGATTTGGTGATCAAATCATTGTAAAAATACACAAAGATAATTCAATTAGTGTTAATGACCGAGGGCGCGGCATGCCTACGGGTATGCACAAAATGGGGAAACCGACACCAGAGGTTATTTTAACAGTGCTTCATGCCGGCGGAAAGTTCGGCCAAGGCGGATATAAAACAAGCGGCGGTTTGCATGGTGTAGGTGCATCGGTAGTTAATGCATTATCTGAATGGTTAACTGTCACGATTAAAAGGGACGGTTTCGTATATGAACAGCGCTTTGAAAATGGCGGAAAGCCAGCAACCACTCTCGAAAAAATCGGCAAAACCAATCAAACGGGAACAACGATTCATTTTAAGCCAGATTCGACCATTTTTTCGACGACTACTTACAATTTCGAAACATTATGTGAGAGGTTACGAGAGTCAGCCTTCTTGCTAAAAGGATTGAAAATCGATATTATCGATGATCGTAATGATTTCCATGAAGTCTTTCATTATGAGAATGGAATTGAAGCCTTCGTTGCTTATTTAAACGAAGAAAAGGATGTCCTTCATCCGGTTATCAGCTTAGAAGGATCTCAGCATGGAATAGAAGTGGATTTTGCGTTTCAATTTAATGATGGCTATTCCGAAAATGTCCTCTCCTTTGTAAATAATGTCCGCACAAGAGATGGCGGTACCCATGAAGCAGGGGCAAAAACAGCAATGACAAGGGTATTTAACGATTATGCCCGCAAGGTTTCATTCTTAAAAGATAAAGACAAAAACCTTGATGGTGCAGATATCCGCGAAGGTTTATCGGCAATAATCTCCGTTCGAATCCCGGAAGAACTACTTCAGTTCGAAGGACAAACAAAGGGGAAATTAGGAACTAGTGAGGCTAGGTCAGCAGTCGATGCTGTTGTTTCTGAACATCTCTCCTATTTTCTTGAAGAGAACCCTGATATTAGCTCCCTTCTTATCAAAAAATCGATTAAAGCCTATCAAGCACGAGAAGCTGCTAGAAAAGCGCGTGAGGATGCAAGGAGCGGTAAAAAACGGAAACGGTCGGATGCCGTTTTGTCTGGTAAACTAACACCTGCCCAATCACGTAATCCGCAAAGAAATGAACTATACCTGGTGGAGGGTGATTCTGCGGGAGGTTCCGCAAAACAAGGGCGTGACCGCCGATTTCAAGCCGTACTTCCACTTAGAGGTAAAGTAATCAATACGGAAAAAGCAAAACTCTCTGACATTTTTAAAAATGAAGAAATCAATACGATCATCCATGCAATTGGCGGTGGGGTCGGTACGGATTTTAATGTAGAAGATATCAACTATGACAAAATTGTCATTATGACGGATGCTGATACCGATGGAGCACACATTCAGGTCTTATTACTTACCTTCTTTTATCGATATATGAAGCCGCTGCTAGAAGCAGGCAAAGTGTTTATTGCCCTCCCGCCGCTTTATAAAGTGAGTAAAGGGACAGGCAAAAAGGAAATTATCGAATATGCTTGGAGTGATGATGAGCTCCAGGGTGCCCTGAAAAAAGTTGGCAGAGGCTATATTATTCAACGATATAAAGGACTTGGCGAAATGAATGCCGACCAACTATGGGATACAACAATGGATCCAGAAACACGGACATTGATTCGTGTAAAAATAGATGATGTTGCACGAGCAGAACGCCGCGTTACAACCCTTATGGGCGACAAGGTTGAACCGCGCCGTAAGTGGATCGAAAGTAATGTAGCATTTGGTTTAGAAGAAGATGACACCATTTTAGAAAATGAAAATATTACGGTCTCCGAGGAGGGTTCTGAAGGATGAGTACAAATGAAAAATTCCGTGACTTGCCTCTAGAAGATGTAATTGGTGATCGTTTTGGCAGATATAGTAAGTACATCATTCAAGAACGTGCCCTTCCGGATGCACGAGACGGCCTAAAGCCTGTACAGCGAAGAATTCTTTTTGCGATGCATGTGGAAGGAAATACGTACGATAAAGGCTTTCGAAAATCAGCAAAAACCGTTGGTAATGTCATCGGTAACTACCACCCTCACGGTGATACCTCTGTTTATGAGGCAATGGTGCGGATGAGTCAGGACTGGAAGGTTAGAAACGTTCTCGTGCAAATGCACGGAAACAACGGTAGCGTTGATGGTGATCCGCCGGCAGCTATGCGTTATACTGAAGCAAGGCTTTCAGCGATTGCTGCTGAATTAATGCGTGACATCGAAAAAAATACTGTTGAATTTATTCCAAACTTTGATGATACATCGAAAGAACCAACGGTCTTGCCAGCGATGTTCCCGAACCTTCTTGTCAATGGTTCGACAGGAATTTCAGCAGGTTACGCTACGGATATTCCCCCGCATCACCTTGGAGAAATCATTGACGGGGTAATCAAGAGAATGGATCAACCGGATGTATCTGTAGACGAATTGATGACCATCATCAAAGGGCCAGATTTCCCTACAGGCGGTATCATTCAAGGGATTGATGGGATTAGAAAAGCCTATGAAACTGGTAAAGGGAAAATTATCGTACGGAGTAAAGCAGAAATAGAAGAGGTCCGTGGCGGTAAGCAGCAAATCGTCATTACCGAAATACCATATGAAGTCAATAAGGCCAATCTTGTTAAAAAAATGGATGAATTCCGTCTCGATCGAAAAGTAGAAGGAATTTCAGAAATCCGTGATGAAACGGACCGAACTGGCTTAAGAATAGTCATTGATTTAAAAAAAGATGCCGATGCAGAAGGTGTCTTGAACTATTTATACAAAAATAGTGATCTTCAAGTAACCTACAATTTTAATATGGTTGCCATCTATAAAAAACGTCCAAAATTAATGGGACTAAGAGAAATGCTGGATGCCTATATCGAACACCAAAAAGAAGTTGTTACAAGAAGGTCGCAATATGATCTTAATAAAGCGAAAGAACGTCAGCATATCGTCGAAGGATTAATGAAAGCTTTATCCATCCTTGATGAAGTAATTGCCACCATCCGTGCATCCAAGGATAAACGCGATGCGAAAGATAATTTGATGGCAAAGTATGGTTTCACAGAGATGCAAGCCGAAGCGATCGTTTCCTTACAGCTTTATCGCTTAACAAACACCGATATCACTGCACTGAGGCAGGAAGCGGAAGAATTAGCGAAGAAAATTGACGAGCTTACTAGTATTTTAGCAAGTGAGAAAACTCTTTTCTCTGTCATTAAAAAAGAATTAAAAGATGTGAAGAAACGTTTTGCAGATGCGCGTCGTTCTAAGATTGAAGCTGAAATCGAAGAATTGAAAATCAATCTTGAAGTTACCGTCCCTAGTGAAGACGTGATTGTAACGATCACAAAACAAGGGTATGTAAAACGGACGAGCCCACGTTCATATGCAGCTTCCAATGGTCAGGATTTAGCGATGAAAGATTCAGACCGTTTGTTAGCACAGCTTGAAATGAATACAAAGGATGTCCTTCTCCTCTTCACGAATAAAGGGAATTATTTATTCTGCCCTGTTCATGAGCTTCCGGATATCCGTTGGAAAGACCTTGGCCAGCATGTCGCGAATATTATTCCAATTGAACGTGATGAAGAGATTATCCAAGCGATTCAGGTTAAAGACTTTGAGGCAAATCTATTCCTTGTCTTTGTCACGAAAAATGGCATGGTCAAGAAAACAGAGCTTAAACAATATAAAGCACAGCGATATTCCAAACCGCTTGTTGGCATCAACCTTAAGGATGATGATCAAGTAACTGATGTTCATATAACAGATGGTACGAAAGAATTATTCTTAATCACCCACTTAGGTTACTCCTTATGGTTTCACGAAGAAGAAATCAGTATTGTCGGTGCACGTGCTGCCGGAGTTAAAGGGATTAATTTAAAAGAAGACGATTTTGTCATTGGCGGTAAAATTATTAATCCAGATAGTAATGAAACGATCGTTATTGCGACGCAGCGTGGAGCTGTGAAGAGGATGAAAATGAAAGAGTTTGAAAAAGCAACTCGAGCCAAGCGCGGGGTTGTCATTTTAAGAGAGCTTAAATCAAATCCACACCGAATCACCGGATTTGTTATTGCTAATGAGCAGGATATTATTTATCTCCAAACGGAAAAAGGACATATCGAAACACTTCTTACAGTAGATATTCACTTCAGTGACCGTTATTCGAATGGCTCGTTTATACTTGATGAGGATGATAACGGCAAGGTAACCACTGTTTGGAAAGTAGCAGCACTTGAAAAACCAAATGAATAATTTTTTGTGGGCTCTCTAAAAATAAGAGAGTCCCTTTTTCATCTTTTTTCCAAAACTGGACATACTAACTAATAACAGAGTTGGGAGGGTTCATGGATGAAAAAAGAGATGCTTCTGGTGATTGCTTCGTTTTTTCTCATGTCACTTACTGCGATTACTGGGGTTTATGCAATTGAAGAAACTACAAAAACGGTCACCATAACAAAAGAGCAAGAAGATATTACAGGAGACGAAAAGGAGGAAGAAATCCTTTTAAAGGGTGTTCCTTATCAGAAAGGAGATACATTTTTAGAGAAAATCTATATTGAAATTGCCGCCTCCAATGGAAAGACCTTTTCCTTCCCTTTGGAAAGTGGTGCTAAGGCGTCACTCCTGCTAGTGGACTTAAACCATGATGGGGTGAAGGATTTATTTGCAAGTGTGTTAACCGGAGAAAATGAGGGGATTGTCCATAACTACTCTTATTCTATGAAGGATTTTGTCCATACGAATTTAGCCCTGCCTGAGCCGCTTGAAATGGATAGTCATTTTTTAAATGGGTATAAAGCAGAAATCAAACTTGCCAAAACGGGAAAATCCTATCGGTTTGATTTAAATGACCGTCAAAAATATTATAAAAAGCTCGGTCTTTATTATAAAGGAAAATTAAATGAGCCTACAGAATTAACCGTAAACCCTTTTAGCAGTCTCCAACCGATTCAATTAGAGGGCAATAAAGTGGGATTACTGGGGGAGCAGAGGGTTACTGGAATCGCAAATGCGGACCTTATTGCATTGGTTAAATCTACTTGGTTGTTAGAAAAAGGTCATTGGAAGCTCATCGGCACGGTGGTTAATAAAGAAATCAATAAATGATCGTTAAACACAGGATTCCCTGTGTTTTTTTTATTGTAAAAATTTGACGGAATTTCCAGTCGGGAATATACTTATGTTTGCTTAACAAGCCAAATGATCTTTTTTATAAACTTAATAAATATATTTGTTCATATTTAGTTCATAAAAATAGGATAAAGTTACTCGTATGAATTATTGAAAACGGAGTTGAGAGATGTTGATCAAATTAACCAGATTTCTAAAACCATTTCAATTACCCATCTATTTGGTTTTAGGCCTAGTGCTTTTACAGTCATTGTCAGAACTTTATTTGCCAACGTTAATGGCAGATATTGTTGACAAGGGTGTCGTGACTGGTGATACCAACTACATATGGAAAATTGGTGGTTTCATGCTGCTCGTCGCGGCAGGAGGGATGATTTGTTCCATTGCTGCGAGTTTCTACTCAGCAAAAGCAGCATCAGGGTTTGGAAAGCTATTGCGGAGCAAAATTTTCTCCCACGTAGGAAACTTTTCACTGCACGAGTTTGATAAACTTGGAACTGCTTCATTGATTACAAGAACTACCAACGATATTACTCAAATCCAGCAAGTATTAGTAATGATGTTACGAATGATGGCGATGGCACCGATGATGTGTATTGGCGGTATCATTATGGCCTATTCAAAGGATGCCAAGCTAACGTTAGTTCTTGCTGTCGCTTTGCCAATTCTCGTACTGGCGATCGTCATAATCGCAAGAAAAGGTATTCCACTATTTAAAGCAATGCAGGTAAAATTGGATAATCTCAATCGCGTTTTACGAGAAAACTTAACTGGTATTCGTGTTATTCGCTCATTTAATCGAGTGCAGCATGAGAAGAAACGTTTTGATGAAGCCAACTGGGATTTAACCCAAACAGCTATTAAGGTAAATAAAATCATGGCTGCAATGATGCCAATTATGATGATTGTTCTTAACCTCTCAACTGTAGCGATTGTCTGGTTTGGCGGACTTCGGATTAGCAATGGGCATATGCAGGTCGGTGATATGATGGCATTTATCCAATATGCTATGCAAATTATGTTCTCTTTCATCATGTTATCCATGATGTTTGTGATGATACCAAGGGCATCGGTATCTGCTGTCCGAATTAACGAAGTGCTGGAGACGGTAGCCGATATTAAGGATCCATCTTCGTCGTTATCAGGGGAAAGCACAAAAGGGCACGTAGAATTTCAGGATGTTACCTTCAGTTATCCTGGAGCAGAAATGCCTGCAATTTCAAATATTTCTTTCTCGATGAAGCCTGGTGAAATAACAGCTATTATTGGGGGAACAGGCTCAGGAAAGTCGACACTTATTAACTTGATTCCGCGTTTTTATGATGTCGATAGTGGAAAAGTTCTTGTTGATGGAATGGATGTAAGGGATATGGCACAAGAACAGCTTAGGGAAAAGATTGGGTTTGTCCCACAGCAATCAGTACTATTTACCGGGACAATCACAGAGAACATTCGTTATGGGAAAGAAAATGCAACGGCAGAAGAGGTCGATCATGCTGCCGAAATAGCCCAGGCGAAAGAATTCATTTCAAACATGCCAGAAGGTTTTGATGCGGTAATCTCCCAAGGGGGAACAAATGTTTCTGGTGGACAGAAACAGCGGTTATCCATCGCCCGAGCCCTCGTTCGGAAGCCTGAGATTTATATATTTGATGACAGCTTTTCCGCATTGGACTTTAAAACAGATGCCAAGCTGCGCGCTGCACTAAAAGGGGAAACTGGCAATTCAACGGTATTAATCGTAGCACAACGAGTGAGTACAATTATCGACGCAGACCAGATTATTGTCCTAGATAATGGAGAGATAACCGGAATCGGCACGCATAAAGATTTGATGGAGTCGAGTGCGGTTTATCGAGAGATTGTGATGTCACAGCTGTCAGAGGAGGAAATCGCATGAGTAAGCATCAAAAACCAGAACAAGAGTCTGGGCCGCGCAAACCTGGTCTTGGCCCCGGCGGTGGATTTGGCCCGATGGGTATGGGAATGCCTGTCCAAAAGGCAAAGAATTTTAAGGGAACGCTAAACAGATTAATCAGCTATTTGAAGCCTTATAAAATACAGCTGCTTTCCGTATTAATTACTGCTATTATCAGTACGATTTTTGCAATTGTCAGCCCTAAAATCATGGGGAAGGCAACCACAAAATTATTTGAAGGTTTGATGATGAAACTCAGAGGAGTTCCTGGGGCTAAAATCGATTTTGAGTATATCGGTCAAATTATTATTTTACTAATAGGTCTTTATATATTGAGTGCGATTTTTGCCTATTTACAACAATATATCATGGCTGGTGTCGCACAAAAGACAGTTTATAATCTCCGTAAAGAAGTGGAAGAAAAGCTAAACAGGCTGCCGTTAAATTACTTTGATTCACGTACCCATGGGGAAATTCTCAGCCGTGCGGTCAATGATGTTGATAATATCAGCACAACTTTACAGCAAAGCTTAACCCAGTTGATTACCTCAGTAGTTACAATTATTGGAGTAATCGTCATGATGCTATCAATCAGTCCTTTGATGACATTGATCGTGATTGTGACACTGCCGCTAAGCGGTGTAGCGATTGCAAAAATCGCCAAAAATTCACAACTGTATTTTAAAGGCCAGCAAAAATCACTAGGCGAGCTAAATGGTCATGTAGAAGAAATGTATACAGGTCATAAGGTAGTCAAAGTATTTGGCCATGAGCAGAAATCGATTGACAAATTTGAAGGAATTAATGAAACACTCTACCAATCAGCCTGGAAGGCACAGTTTGTTTCTGGAATGATTATGCCGCTTATGTCATTTATCAATAATATTGGCTATGTCCTTGTATCCGTCGTTGGTGGAATCTTAGTCACTAAAAAAGCGATTGAAATTGGTGATATTCAAGCCTTTATCCAATATGCGCGGCAATTTTCCCAACCAATTGCACAAACAGCATCGATTGCCAACGTGATTCAATCAACTATCGCAAGTGCGGAACGTGTGTTTGAAATATTGGATGAAGCTGAAGAGGTCCCAGAAGCGGTTGCTACAAAAGTGATTTCTACTCCGAGGGGTGAAGTAACATTTGAACATGTTACTTTTGGCTACGAGGAAAATGAAATCTTAATCGAAGATATGCAAATTGATGTGAAATCTGGCCAGACGGTTGCGATCGTCGGACCAACAGGGGCAGGGAAGACAACACTTATTAATTTGTTAATGCGTTTCTACGAGATTAATTCCGGTCGAATTTTGATTGATGGCATTGACACGAGAGATTTAAAAAGGGAGCACTTAAGGAGTTTATTCGGTATGGTGCTTCAGGATACCTGGCTGTTTAACAGTACTATTTTTGATAATATTGCATACGGAAGGGAAGGGGCAACAAAAGAGGAAGTGATGGCAGCGGCGCGAGCAGCCAATGCGGACCATTTTATCCGAACTCTTCCAGACGGTTATGATACGATATTGAACGAGGAAGCATCCAATATTTCTCAAGGCCAAAAGCAACTATTAACCATTGCCAGAGCGATACTCGCGAATCCAGCGATTCTAATACTTGATGAAGCAACAAGTAGTGTAGATACCCGGACAGAGGTACAAATTCAAAAGGCGATGAACCATTTAATGAAAGGGCGCACAAGCTTTGTTATAGCACACAGATTGTCGACGATTCGTGATGCAGATTTAATCCTTGTGATGAATAATGGCAGTGTGATTGAAAAAGGAAATCACGTCGAATTACTTGAAAAAGGCGGCTTTTATGCAGATTTGTATAATAGTCAGTTTACTGGAAGCAATTCAATGAAAAATGTGGGATAAAAAAATGCGTTTGGAGAGCATATGAGCTTTCTGAACGCATTTTTAATTTTGCAAAGTGAAAAATATTAAAAAATTTATTCCGTCTCATTTTCTTAAGTATACTTTGGAATTGAGATTATTTCATTTATTTATTACATAATAATATTATGTAAACTGATAAAATAAAAAAATCAACTGCCTTTTTTACAGACAGTCATTATTAATCCAGTTGTTCTTTTGGCATATCCATTTTATCAACAGCAATTTTAAGATCATCATTCTTAATATGTGTGTAAATCATTGTGGTTTGGATCGATGAATGACCTAATTGACGTCTTAATTTTGGTACATCATTGATTTCAGCATGGTATCTGGTCGCAAACGAATGCCGCAGCTTATGTACGGATAATGATGGTTTACCAAATGCGGTGGCATATTTTTCAATTAATTTTTCAACAGATCTTCCCGTTAATCTTCGTGATTTTCCTTTTGGTCCAATGGGTGCAGAAATAAACAACGCCTTATTGGTCTTATCAACCTGGTACTTAGCAGATCTAATCGACAGATATTCTTCCAGATCAGCCATTGCAACCTGACTAAAGAAGACAAATTGTTCTTTATTACCTTTTCGAATGACTCGTACACAATACTTACTAAAATCGATATCGTCTAATTCAATTCCAACTAACTCCGAAAGGCGAAGTCCAGAACCAAGGATTAATGACACAATCGCCGTATCACGTTCTTTATTTAATTGATAAAAGTTAGAGATTTTTTTGTTATCTTTGTTCATTTCGCCATAATCATTAGCAACAAAGAGGCGAAACTTCTCATATTCATCGCCAAGAAGAATTTTACCTTCCATTTTATTTGCTTTTGTTTCCATGCTGTCTTTTACTTCATTAAATTCAATTTTCGCCATGACATTACGATTAATGTATGGTTTTAAATCTGGTGTTTCAGCAATGTTTTGCATGTAATTAAATAGTGATTTTAATGCAGATAATTTCCGATTTACGGTGAGTTCTTTATTATTTAATTGATAATGGAGATAGTTTAAAAAACTTTCAACCTCTAAAACTGTCATTTGCTCCAGACGTTCCAAAGGAATATCTTTGACATTGCCAGACACTAATTGCTCGCTGATCATCCAGTTGAAGAAGATTTTATAATCATGACAGTAATTATATAAGGAAGCCGTCGAAAGTTTTCTGAGTTTGTGGTTTATGTATTCATCAACATACCACGGTAATTCGTTAAGTATGGTTTGCAATTTTTTATAATTTGTTAGTTTATCCTGATTTACCATAAAATCACCTCACTTCTATATTTTACTTAATCGAGTTAATTACGTCAAATTTATATTTTACGTAATTATTATTACGCTAAAGCATTAAAATAATTCTAACTCTAATTGTTTGTACAACGACAAGCACGTTAAACACACTTCTCTTCTTAAAATGGCAAAATCAAAGTTCTCCCATTACAAGCAACAGTTCATTTCGTGTGATTTACAATATAAAATTAGTTATACAATTTACTTAAATAAAAAACTAGTGAAAAGAAAGTATCCCATATGGTACCATACCTTTTTAGTATTTCCCCTACCCTTTTCTTTTTTGCTACTTAACGTTATGTGGTTCTCAACTTACTTCGTGGCGTTTTAGTCCTAATTTCATTTACACGCCCCTTTTTTTTAGATGATATGACAATTTCAATAATTTTTTTAATATTCCTTTTATAACAAACTTGCACCGGTAATTAAAAAAAGCCACCTTTGAAAGGCAACTGGTTTATAAAAAAGTAATTTTCATAAAAAAGAAAACGGCAGCATTTGCGATGCCGTTTTCTTTTATTTTAGAAAGTCCCAAAAAGTATCTAGAAGTATCCCTTAATAAATTCAATATAAAAAACAAATTCTTTGACTTGAGAGAACCAAAAATTTGTGTTAATTAATATTATTTATTAAGTGATCCAATCAATATATTTAATGTTTCGTTAATAGGAATAAGAAAATACTACATCGTACATGACTATGCGGATGGAATGTGTTCTATAGGGACTCCCTTTTCCTTATGGGTTCTTGTCTTCCATAACATAAAGAACGAGAAAATCACAAAAAACAGACAAACAAAGTATACATTTCGATACCCTGCAAACTGGGCAATGACACCTCCGCCCAGATTCCCTATTAGTCTTCCAATGGTCGAGCCATTGGAATAAATGGTTGTTGATAGTCCCGGTGAATGAGGCAGCAAATTTGTGAAATAGCTCAATCCATTACCCATAAGTATCGCAACTGATGTTGCCTGCAGAAGCTGCGCTACGACCAACTGCCAGGAAGCTGTCGATACACTTAAGATAATATAATAGATAACCGAAACAAAGCACCCGATTATCATCAGGGAATGATTCGATATTTTTTTGCTCAGGGCACCGAGAACAATCATAATTGGAATTTCCAAACCAGCTGAAATACTAACCACCAATCCGACTTCCGTATGCGTCCCATGAAGCTCATTCACAATAAAAAGTGGCGTATTGATACCGTTAATGGCATTGACCGCAAATAGAAAGATAAAGGCGATAAGTGGCTGAATGATCTGCTTGTTTTTTACAGATGGGGAGACAGCACTGGTTCTATTCTTACCATTTTGAACTGTTTTTCTTTTTCGTAGAAACAGGATTACAAGAGATGCAATGATAAGATAGACGGCGGATGTCCCTAAAAAAAGCCCCTTATAGCCGAGTGCACCCAAAATGAAAGTACCACCTAATGGTCCAATTAGGAAACCAAGTGATACAAGAGAACGCAATGTAGACATCGCAAACGTCTTGTCATCGGAGTTGCTTTCATTCGCCGATTCCTGTGCAGAGGCATAGATTTGCGGCATGGCAGCAGCTCCTAAGCCATTAAACAGAGTGACGACAATCAGCAGGATATAGAAGTTGTGAAACACTAAATACGAAGCATATCCTAGCGCAGAGGAAAGCATGGCTAAAATAATCAACCATTTTCGGTCTAAACCGCTATCGGAATGTTTCGCAATAAGTGAGTTTACCACGACTCCGCTTAAGGAACTTATCGCCATAAAAACGCCAAAAGCTCCTGCAGTCATTCCAAAATCTTCAGTAAAATACAAGGATAAGTAGGGCTGAGTAATGGAAATGCCGATACCGACAAGCAGCATACAAATGACGTATAAACGATAACCTTTAATCGCAAACAAGTTTTTTAACCTTGCAAACACATGTAATCCTCCTAGCCTTCTAGCCTACTTTTCTGCAATATAGGAATCTTGTAGTTCGTCATTTTTTAGAAATGGAAACAAAAAACTACTACAAATTCATCTACTATTAACAATTAAAATTATGGTTTATAATTTCAATTAATTTAAATTCTTTGTTCTCATATTCAAATTTCAATATGCAACAATTTAACTTTCCTTCTTTTATTAAATAATGTTTGTCCATGTCTCATTAAATATAACGTCTTTTTCATTTGTATCCCCTCATTGAATCTTAAAAATTACTTTTTCCACCATGATGAAACAGGAACAGACAACCTTCCATCCAATTGAACAGTTTCACCAATTTGTGGAGCGATGAGATTCACATCATTTTTCTTTGCCGCTTTTAATGCTCGTTCTATTGGGTCTGTCCAACCATGATTCGCAAGTGTAAAGGCACCCCAATGCATTAACATCATATGCTTGCCTTTTACATCTATATTAGCCTGTACGGATTCTTCCGGAAACATATGAGCCCATGACCAGCGTCTATCATATTGACCGCCTTCTATTAAAGCGATATTAAAAGGTCCGTATTTATCGCCAATTTCCTTAAAATGTGTATCATAGCCGCCATCTCCACTGGTATAGAAACGTGTTTGTTTTCCTAGAATGACCCAGCCACCCCAAAGGGTCGAATCTCGATTAAAAGGTCCTCTTCCTGAGAAATGTTTGGATGGGGTCAATGCAATGGTTAAACCTTGGAACTCAGTTTCATCCCACCAATTAAGTTCTGTAATTTTTTCTTTTGCAACACCCCATCGAATCAAATGATTACCTACACCGTAAGGAACGAAGAAATGACCGACCTTGCTCTTTAGCTTTTTTATAGATTGATAATCTAAGTGGTCGTAATGATCATGCGTAATAAAGACTGCATCAATAGGAGGCATTTCTTCAATAATATCCAACATATCTTCACTGTAGCGTTTAGGTCCTACAAAAGAAACAGGTGAAGCTATGGGACCTAGCATGGGATCAACGAGTATCTTTTTATTATCGATACTAAGTAAAAAAGCAGAATGCCCAAACCAAGTTAAACTATCTTCATTACTATTAATTTTGTTCCAATCAATCTCAGAAACAGGAATTTGACCAGCAGGATTGCGTTCTTTACCACCTGAATTAGTGTCCTCAAACGTGGAGGAGATGTTAGATTTTGTTGGTGACTGATAGACAAATTTCCCTTTAACATAATTATCAAAGGTATTATATACCTCTTTTTGTTCGTTACTTGGGTTACCGCCGAATACTGGATTTATATTTATAAACAATGAAATGACAACTCCTAATACCACTAATAAAACCAATAAATACATCATTATTTTCTTTATAATTCTTTTCTTAGCTTTTGGTGCAACATGTCCGTTCATTTTCTGTGTTGTTGTAAGTTCTTCGAAATTAGACATTTTATCAACCTTGTTCAAATCATGTAGTTCTTCAGGAGTCAGCTCAACTTCCGCTGCGCCAAGATTTTCTTCCAAACGTTCCAGTTTCCTTGTACCGGGAATCGGAATAATCCAAGGCTTCTGGGCAAGCACCCATGCTAGTGCGATTTGAGCAGGCGTTGCATCTTTCTCTACTGCAATCTTCTTTATCAGTTCGGACAGCTTTCGGAGCAGACGTTGTATGGTATATGAATTACTGATATTACTACCAATATTACTTTATGGTGCTAACAGCCTTGTGAAAGACATTGATGCCAGTTTCCATTGATCCTCCTGTAGCACATATACCTCTGTAACCACAAATGGATTCGTCACTTCATTTCCCCCAACAACAGCTACCAGGCGTACTTTATTTAGAAGAATGGCAGTTGTGCCAATTAGCCGAACAGATGTTTCTTGAATATCTACATTCTTATAAATTATAGAACCGTTATTAATTACGTCAATTTCCTCGTTTTTAGAAAATGTAGCCCCCATGTGCACGAAAACGGCTTTTTCGTGAAAGAGATTACTTAAATCGTCTAGTTGTTTCTCCATCATCCAGTACCATTTATTCTTTGAAAGATCTATAATTGCTTGTTCCATATTTGTATCATACCTTTTTACTATTATTTTTTAATACAATCCTTTTTCTTTTAACCATTTGGACATCAGATCGCCGATCTTAGAAAGTGTGTATTGCCCTTGATCCCGATTTCCGGCAGGTGGAGAAGGGACACATCTCCTCAGTGTTTATTCACTACATATTTCCATTTTTTGCCACATCAGAAAATACCGCCATTGCTCTTTCCGGGGTTATTTCTGGGTGCGTAGAAAATATTATAAATGAATTTGACATTTTAAAATCCCTTCTCTCGCGTTTCTTGCATTTCATTCTGTTAGAACATTAAATATCAAGTTTACGGGTCCCGATCCATTTCACCATTTCAGGGTCTTGATGTGAAAAGAACAAGCTTTGTTTCGTATCTAAGGTAGAAATTCTTTCCATATCCTCTTGACTTAATTCAAAATCAAAGATATTGAAGTTTTCGATGATTCTTTCCTTACGAACAGACTTTGGAATCGCAACGACTCCTCTTTGTGTTAACCAACGTAAAACCACTTGGGCAACGGATTTATTATGCTTTTCGGCTATTGATACTAAAATTTCGTTCTGGAACATGTTATTTTTTCCTTCAGCAAATGGTCCCCAGGACTCGATTTGAACATTGTTCTCTTTCATCAATTTAGCACTTTCTATTTGTTGGTTGAAAGGATGCGTTTCAACCTGGTTTACAGCAGGAACCACTTCATTATGAATAATGAAATCAGTCAGGCGGTCCGGATAGAAGTTGCTAACTCCAATTGCTCTAATCTTACCCTCGCGGTACAATTCCTCCATCGCACGCCATGAACCGTAAACATCGCCAAATGGCTGATGAATTAAGTACAAATCCAAATAATCCAGTTGCAGTCTTTCCAGCGATATTTCAAATGCTTTCTTTGTGCGTTCATAGCCTGTATCTTGAACCCATAATTTCGTAGTAATAAACAATTCCTCTCTAGGCACACCGCTCCGCTTAATAGCTCTGCCGACCGCTTCTTCATTTAAATAAGAGGCAGCGGTATCAATCAGACGATAACCTGCCATAATAGCGTCATAAACAGCTTGTTCACATTCTTTTTCATCTTGAATTTGAAAAACACCAAAACCGAGTATCGGCATTTCAACACCATTGTTTAAAATAACTTTTTGCATAAAAAATTCCTCCTGTTTTATAAAAATTTAGTTGACTTTTATATTTCTTTACAGACTTAGATAAACTAAATTTCCTTCATGCTTAGAAATTAATTCTTTTTGCTGAACTATCTTTAGTGAATGAGCGGCATATCTTGACTGCCTTCTCTTATGCCTAATTGTTCAGCACGCCAATTTGAAGGTGTATCACCTTCCCAAAGTCGAAATGCTCGGTAAAACGAGATCTTGTCTTCATATCCAAGTAGGAATGCCACTTCTTTAATATCGAGCGATGGGTCTGCAAGATACTTCCGTGCCTTCTCACGTCGGGCTTCCGACAACAGATGCTTGAAGCTTGTGCCTTCATCAGTGAGTCGGCGTTGTAAAGTACGTTCGCTCATCCCCAACTCTCCTGCGATTATCTGTACATCGGGGCGCCCCCCGTCTAGACTGCGTTTTATAATCCACTTGACGATCTCGGTCGTTGATTTGCTGCGTTGCTTATCGTCCAGAGATTTTTCTAGCGCAGGAACTAGTATGTCTAGTAGCTCCGCATTGTACGTGACAAAGTGGCGGTCTAAATCGCTTCGATGCAGTATCAAACGGTTGTTTGTTGCTCCAAATTTGACGCCAATTCCGAAGTAATCTTCAAGAGCCCTCACGTCCCCCAGCGGGTTCGGGTGCGAAAATTCAACTGACTTAGCAGGAAAACGATGACCTGAGCCTATCCTTCCTAGCTGCAGCAGAGATGCAAATGTCAGATAAACCAAAATCGGTGGTTCAGGCTGCTCAGTATAAAGAAATTCTAGTTCGATGGTACAGAGTTCTCCATCCTCGGTGATATGAAGGCGTTCGGGAAAACAAAGTTGTTTGTACCTGGCAATTCGACTTAGAGCATCCCGGTAGTCACGAGCATGATATGGTGCTAAGACGCTCGGTGGCAGCTGCGCTGGATTTAACTCCGCAATGAACTTAATTATTCCAACAGCAGCGTCACTCATTAATTCGGAGACAGCACTCCAAATCGCGAAATACTGGGCTGTAGTCACTTCAACCGATTCGGTAAGAATGGTGAGCGGCAACTGTGCTTTGCGAACCACGTCCTGAGCAGAAATACCTAATTGATGAAAGCCTGCCCAAGTTGCCACGGGGATTTTTATGCGATCTAAGGAATGTGCCGTCATACATCATCGCCTCTTTCTGATACTTACACACTAAGCTTTGGTTGTGATTTGTACCTTTCGTTGTGGATGATACAGTTATTATTCTACCTATCCAACGTCGTATTGTAATTAGCAAAGAACGACATAATGTTTGTATATTGCGCCATTTTATGATTGCAGGCTAATGGAAGGTCATTCGTTCATAGGGTGCTCGAAACTATCCGCTTTTCCGTTTCAGTTCATGACTTTCTGTTTGTTATTTATTATGTTCTATCTAATTATGTAACATTTGAAAAAGCGAATGGTATCACATTCTTATCAAATGATTGCCTAATACTCTCACAGCTGTTCCGCAACCGGAGAATTTGCATTAGAATAGAACTAACAAGAAAAAATAACAAGGAGGGGTTTTATGTTTGAACAATTATATAAACAAAGAGTGGAGCTCACAAAAATCATAGAGCACTATACAGGACGAGACGGCACTTATAACACTGATATTCCATCTTTATTTTTCTCACGTTACTCTAATGATACTGGTCCACATTACGGAGTTTACAAGCCTTCCTTGTGCATTATAGTTCAAGGGATGAAGGAGGTATTGCTGTCACAGGAGAGTTATCAGTATGGTCCTGCCGATTACCTTGTTGCATCCGTTAACTTGCCAATAATCGCACAAGTCACTGAAGCCTCTCCCGAAGTTCCTTATCTGGCTCTCAAACTTGAAATAACACCGAATGAAATATTGGAGGTGTTACGTGAATTCCAAATGGGAGTTGACAAGAAGGAAAATGCTAAACGAGGTATGTATGTCAGCAAAATAGAGCCATCTTTGCTAGACGCGGTAACAAGATTAGCTCGTTTGCTAGATACTCCGAAAGACATTAAGGTACTTGCTCCTCTAATCGTAAAAGAAATTATCTATAGGGTTCTGCAAGGAGAACATGGGGGGATGCTGAAACAAATAGCAATAGAAGGAAGTTCTGCCCATCAAATCAGTGATGTAATTGAACATATCATGAATAACTATGAAAAATCTTTTAAGATTGACGAACTTGCGGAAATAGCAAATATGAGTGTTTCTTCACTTCATCGGCACTTTAAAGAGATAACCGCGATGAGCCCAATTCAATTCCAAAAACAACTTAGACTTCAAGAAGCCCGAAGCCTGTTACTATCCGAATCTGCAGATGCAGCAGATGTTGCATTCCGGGTAGGCTACGAAAGCCCATCCCAATTCAGCCGTGAATATTCCCGCATGTTTGGTTTACCACCAAAAGAAGATATAAACCGCCTGAAGGCGACATATGTATAAAAAAGGTGCATTAATCCGATCCTGGATTAATGCACCTTTTCATTCTGCAAATTTGCCTTCATTATACCTTTTCCAATAATTCATTTAATATTACTCCTTTTTAAACCTGTATCATATTCTTTTATTGCTCTGTGTAAGCCCTAGTTTTATCCTGTTTTTGAACAAATTTCAGAACATAATGAGTCCCACTGATATATATTCCCATGATGGATAGATGTTCTATTAAAAATCCCATGTTGGATTCATCATAGCTCCATCCGAATGGATTATATAGGGTTAACCTAGAAAGCATATCTCTCTCGAAGGAAGTCTGCACACCATAGACAACAATCAACACCGCTATCACACGCAAAGCGATTGTGTGAATACGGCTCGTGCTGGTAATTCCCGTCATCTTTCGTACTGCATTGATAATTTTTCCCCATGACATTCCTATATGAACAGCCATGAAGATAAATCCCCAATATGAAGACATAACATGTATCTGTAATAGAATCATGTCATTGTTTATAGGAATAACGGCAAAGATGTCACGGGAAATTGGAACAGAACTTATCATCACCATAATCATGGAAACAAGAAAAAGCGAATTGACCGCAATGCTCAGTTTACGTTGTACATTGTGCTTTCCCTTAAAAATCGTCTTATACCATCGTCGATTTAAAATATTGTGGGCAATAAACAACAAAAACAATAAAACTCCTACCAGTTCATGGATCGTATTTCCGGTAATCTGGTAAGCCATTGCAACTAACGTCAGAACTGTCATAGCAAGATCAATAGCCAGCCTGATTAACATATTTCGATTCAAGAAGTTCTCCTCTTTCTAATTTAATTAAAAACTGGGTCGGTTTTCCATTCAAATGCTCTTATGTCTCTTTATTAAAATGAATCATCAAAAATACCTTCTGGATGATCCCCGCTTTTTCTTCATCTTCCATTAAGCCATTTCCATGCAAAATATCCCGCGGGTCCTCCGGATTATTGTCTACCTCTTTTACCTCCCAGTGATTTGTAGGGATACCTGCGATCTGGGATTCTGTGCTGCTCTCCTTTGATCCTGTAACATCTTCAAGGTCATAACTTTTCATCTCATCCAACTTATTCACGTAGTCATCTCTTTCTGCGTTCGCATGGCAGGAAAAGCAACGACCGATGTCTGCATCTTCGTCCACTGATCCGTCAGGAGAAAATGACTGGTATTGCCAATCCCCGTTACGCATATCTGGAGGGTTTTGGTCACCCCAACGATCGCGCTTTTCCATCACGAAGTATCGGTAAAGTTCTTCATCCCTAAAGATCTTAAGAGTGATTACAGTGCCACTAGGTATCGGCTGTCCATTCTGCACTGCTTCAATAGCTTCCGGGCTAGTGTAGAGTTCTTCGTAAGTATTTCCACGGGTCACAGTCGTGAAGAGCACTCCGTTGTCGTAGCCTTCAGGGAATTTGACAAGTTCAGTGCCATTCCCAGGGGATTCTTGTTTGGAACTGTCACTAGATTGCTCCTGTTGGGAAATCCCATTTGTATCAGTGTTGTTGCATGCAGTAAGAGTGAGAGACATTACCAATGCAAGGGACGGAAATAATAGTTTTTTCATTTTGCTTTCCTCCTAAATTTTTCGTATTTGTATTGATTCGTTAGAGTCAAAATTGTATAAGCTTCTGGGATGTGATGCTGTTTTTTTGGTAATAAATACTGATTTATCAAAGGTAATGACTATTATTTTTGGGAACTAGCTGCTTATATTCTTTTCATCAAGTTTCCTCTGTTTAGAACTTTGGGTTTTATTTTTCAACAGATTAATAGTTATAGAAAAAGTAGTGGCTTTTTTATTATGCAGCAAATGAAAAAACGACCGATATCCTATTCCTCTCAAATGGTTGCCTAATCCTCCCACAATAAAAATTAAAGCTACACGCCTAGTTTACTTTGAACCAAATCACAAATAGTTTCGTGTTAATTACTAACTAGAAAGGAATGACTTAACTGCTTTATGTCATGCGGAACCAGTGGGGTATCATTGGCGAGGAATCTATTGTTCCCCTATGAAAAACAGCGTCAAAATAAAGATGAAGAAGAGAATGACATAGGACAAAGAAGATTTAATCAGGGGTATAAACATTTAAAATGGAGATTTAAAAGAAATGAACTTTACACTAATTTTAAAGGGATTTTGAATTTAGGACTTTTATGTCGTTATACAATAATAAGGAACTAAGCCTGCAAGGTACCCTAAAGAAGTCTTACAGTTTTTTTAAATAAGTAACTTCTTTTTCATAAGCTTTAAAAAAATCAAAACACCTTTCGGAATAATTCTCCAAAAGGTGTTTTTTATTGTTTCTTATTTTTAGGATTCATCAGCTGATTTTTACTCTTCTAACATTGGTTATATAAATCCACCATTTACACGGATTGTTTTTTTAATATATATTTAATTACACTAATCTACATAGGCTAACCCATTTTTTATTAAATCCGATTTAATATGCCAGAAAGTATCCAATCACGTTGGCGAGCGCGAATGCGGTAATAAGCTTTCCTGCTGTTGATACTGATACACCGATGGAAACAGCTACTTGACCCAGGCTCCCTTTTCGAACATTAATGGATCGAATTCATCGACGCATGTTTGACGACAACGCGGCGGATGAAGAACGCCATAGCAAGACCGATTAGCGTAACTGTCAACGTGAACAAGAACACGTTCTGTGAGCCGAACGTCATCGCGTTAGCCATCTCAGACTGTTTCGTTGGCGTTGGGGAGTTGTGCAAATACTTATCCATACCGCTTGTAAGGATGATAATGGCAATCGCTGTTCCAATTGCTCCTGCGACCTGCTGAAGTGTGTTCATGACTGCCGTACCATGTGGGTAAAGCTCCGGTGGCAGCTCGTTCAGCCCGTTAGTCTGCGCCGGCATCCAGACCATTGAGATACCGACCATTAATCCGATATGCAACGAGACGATAAAAGCAATCGAAGATGCAGATGATATGTCGGAAAGAAACCATATCGATATCGCGACGACGATGAGACCGGGAATAACCAGCCACTTTGGCCCATATTTATCGAACAAACTCCCCATGCGCGGCGACAGGATGCCGTTCAACGCGCTGCCCGGCAACAGCATAAGTCCAGCGGCAAACGGTGACAGGTTCATACCATTCTGAAGAAACATTGGCAGAATAATCATGCTAGACAAGATGATCATCATAGATGACAGTACCAAAAGCAGCCCCACGTTGTACATCGGGTACTTGAAGACGCGCAAGTCCATCATGGGTTCACGCATAACCGTCTGCCGCCGCGTGAACAACACGAGTGCGACTAGCCCGATGATAATTGAAGTGACCACGACCGGGCTGGTCCAGCCTTCGGTGCCTTCTCCTGCCTTGCTGAAGCCGAAGACGACGCCACCGAAGCCGATCGTTGATAATGCAACTGAAAATAGATCAATGCGAGGTTTCGTCACCTCTGTGACGTTTTCCAAATACTTCAACCCTACCAAAAGCCCTATCACCAAAAATGGCAGTGATAGCCAAAATATATAATGCCATGATAAGTATTCAATTAGGAGACCAGCTACAGTCGGGCCGGTCGCCGGTGCGAACATGATGACAAGTCCGACAAACCCCATCGCCGCCCCACGTTTCTCAGGTGGATACACGACGAGGATCGTATTGAACATGAGCGGAATCAATAGGCCCATTCCGACCGCTTGTAAAACACGAGCGACCATAAGAATTTCGAAATTGAATGCGAGCGCCGCAATTAAAGTGCCGACAATCAAGCTCGTAAGAGAACCAGTAAACAATTGCCTTGTCGTAAACCATTGTAGCAGTAACCCAGTCATCGGCATCAGAATGCCGAGTGTAAGTAAGAACCCTGTTGTCAACCACTGTGCGGTTGCAGCTGAAATTTGGAACACATCCATTAAATTACTAATCGCAATGTTGAGCGCCGTCTCGCTGAACATGCCAACGAAACCGCAGATAAGCAGCGACGCCATAATGGCTCGCGTATTGTATTGTTTCATTTTCGACTCCACTTCCCTCTACTAAAATGTACACCTAATTCTTTATAAAGATTATTTTAGATTTTAACATTAACATATCCTTAATAAAACTAATTTAGCTCCCTCCGTCTTCGGGTTTGTTCACCCCCACGTAATCGATGCTGACTTTCGATGTGAGTCTAATATTTTACCATACTTCTCTCCTGGAGCTTCAACATAAAATCTTATTGAACTGATAAAAATTATCAATTATGGTATGATTGTATAAGTTAATTATTTAAGGAGTGAAATCATGAGTGTACATAAAGATTTAATTAAACACGCGGCAAATCAACATGAAACCTATCAAAAATTCTTAGCGCTCGACCAACAACGGGAACAATATATCGAAGAAGCGATTGAGTTATGTAAACAAGGTAAACCTTTTTCAACCGATAAAATCAATGCAGTCACCAAAAGTATTAATCAAATCAACCTGCGCTTTATTCCAACGAGGCAAACCGTTACGGGTGAAATGGTCCAAGAATTCGTTAAAAAAAACTAATAATAAATAAAGAACGGACAGCATCGTAAGATCCTGTCCGTCTTTGTTTTATAGATGGTTACTTTTTAAAAATAGTCGCGATGACTTGATCATAGGACATTTCTGTATCGACTGTAAATGTACCCGGACGCAAATTTTTCTCAACACCTTTTTTCTCTACATCTCTTGAGAATTTAAAATCATCAGGTACGATTTTTGCTTTTTCAAGCATTCTACCGACATCGATACTGGTCATCCCTTGTGTTACTGAAATAACTGCTCGATAGACGATCTTTTTAGAATTATTATTGGCTGAAGCTGCTGAAGCCGCTTTTTTGGTTGCTTCTATTATCTTATCATAGTCTGCCTTCGGTTGAACAATATACCCAGCTGTTAAAAGCTTATCTTTCATCTCTGCTTCAGTTGGCTGAACGACTGTTTTCTGCTCGCTTTTGGTCGGTTTGGGAGCTGCTTTTGTGACTGCAGGATCTTCAGTGAAGTAAACAGCACCACAAATGGTCGAAGCTAGAAGAATTCCGGCCGCAAAGCTGCTCACTACATTAAATTTCATTTGCTATTTTGCTCCTTTCATCCTTTGCTGCTAGATAAGGTGCAAGGAATTGGTTAATTTCACTCTCTGAAACTTGTTTTTTCTGAGCAATGGTTTCAATCGAATATTTGCGTTTATATAAATCTAGTACTTCACGCTTAAATATCATTTCTTCTGGAGTCAGTTGAACGCCTGCTTCCTTTGTGACCACTTCTATATCAAGTTCCAAATTGCGAATTTGCTCGTGCACGTTATTGATATCTTTCATAACAGAAACATGAACCATATCAATTTCCTTATGTTTTTGTTTTTCTAAGTTGCGATTCGATATAATTGAAACGATTAGCAACACAGCTGATATCGCAATCAACAGAATTATAGTCCATTCCATCATATTAGTTTCCTCCTTTTTTACATAGCAATCCACAATTCCCTATTATACATCCTAAATATAAATATTTCGATTAAAACCGACTAAATGAGACACAAGTCGGATGGATTTGACAAATCGAACCTCCTTTTCTATAAAATTACTACACGAAAAAAAGCAATGCAGGTACGAATGCATTACTTTTTTCGTGGTTTTATATTCATCCTCACAGTTCAAACTCCCATTCATCCTTTAGAATTAAATAAAGGACAAGAAGGGTGTTTTCGAGATCAGAAGTTTTTTCCCCTGCCGGATCCAGGCCGATTTTCGGAAATAACAGTTCGGCAATTTGTTCCGTTAGTTGTTTTCTTTCAACTAATGGTATTTGCTGAAAACGGCTGGCATATGTACTGACGAGCTTCCAATCCTTTGTTCCCAATGATTTCAGCGTCCATTCATCAATCGTGAGATCTTCCCTGGTAAGCCCTCTGTTGTTGATTTCTTCTTCGAGAGGTGATTGTTTCTTATTCCGTTTTGCCTTGCGCTCATGAACGACAATCGTCCCAGCGACAAGATCGCCGAGCCGTTTATGTTTAGAATGGAAAAAGATCATAATAATACCTAGAAAATATGCTGTCGGCAAGGAATCAATGATTCGGATCAGATTCCGGATAAAGCTGGAAAGCAACGTGATGCTATGACCGTTTTCCTGAATGACTCGGATTCCCATTAACTTCTTCCCAAGCGTTCTCCCTCCCGAGAAAAACTCAAACGCAAAAAAGTAGCCCCAATTAACGAGAAACAACATGATAATCGTTATTGCAATAGGCAGTGAATTCCCGATCAAAACAAATTCCATTTTTGACATCCCGTCCAGGATGAAAAAAAGGACAATCAAGGTCAAAATGTTAAAAGCCATTAATAGTAACTGGTCAATGATAAAGGCTGCAGACCTGCTGCCTAAACCAGCGATTTGAAACTGAATCGACACGAATTCGGGTGTTTTTATTTCTACATGATCTTCATTCATAAGCTTCCCCCGTCACATGGTTGATTATTTCTATTTCTATTTTTCTACAATATTACTATAATAAGGAGAATAAAGACAAAATTAATACATAGCCCCATTAAAGTAGGTGCCAGGATGAATGTAAAACAATTTGTAAAAATACATCGTGAAGAATGGAAACAGCTCGAACAGTTAATCACAACGATAAGCAAGCACAGAAATAATATAACAGGTGACCGAATCACTCAATACCATCGTCTCTATCAAAAGGCGGCCCAACATCTTTCCTACAGTCAAACTTATTTTCCTAATGATGAAGTCACCCAATATTTGAACGGACTTGTAGCTAAATCACATAATCTATTGTATAAAGACCAGGTATCAAGCATCAAACAAACCCGTCATTTTTTTAGTGAAAAATTTATTGGGCTCTTGTTAGAGCAATGGAAATTTGTCATGTTTGCAATGATCTTATTTATGATTGGTGCTTTGGGGAGCTTTCTTTCAGTCATGAATGACCCTCTGCATATCTATTCCATTCTCCCAGCCGAAATCGCTAAAGGTGTGGACCCGGAACAACTTGGGAAGGGCCATGATGCGGTGGACTCATCCCTCATGTCGGCAAGCATTATGACAAATAATATCAAGGTCGCGATCTTTGCTTTTGCCGGTGGTATTACATTTGGGCTTGTGACCGTTTATTTGATGGTCTACAATGGCATCATCATTGGTGCGCTCGCTGCCCTATTTTGGCATCACAGTAAATCGTATGACTTTTGGGCATTTATTGTTCCCCATGGGATGATTGAGCTTACAGCCATATTTATTGCCGGAGGAGCTGGTCTTTTAATGGGCTATAAGCTGTTTGTCCCAGGGCAATATTCAAGGAGTTTTCAATTAAAGCAGCAAGCGATGCGCTCCGTTCAACTTCTGCTTGGAACGATTCCCTTGTTTGTTATTGCTGGCATCATTGAAGGGTTTATCACACCAGCAGATATTTCATTAGAAGCAAAGTATAGTGTTGCTTTCTTAACGGTAATCGGGTTGCTCCTTTATATTGTGATTGGAAATCTAAAACTTACAAAGGTTATAAAAGATTCTGATTGATAATGTCAATATAATGCGAAACAGCTGTAATCGCCAACTTTTCCTCACGGGCCTCAATCATTTGGAGGCCTTGTTTTTCCCATTTGATTTTTTCTCTTTTCTTAACAAGAATTTGCTGCTGTGAAATACTTTTTCGCATCGCTGCTTGGACCGTATTCGGCTCCTCTTTGACTCTTCTTAAAAGTGTCTGATCCTCAATCCCAATCATTAAAAATAAATGCCGTTGTCTTAGACGTCTTAATAGCATAAGAGCACTTTCCTCATGAAGAAAGGTGCGGACATCACTAAATAATAGGAGCAGACTTCGTTTCTTTTGAACCATTTCTAAATATTGCAGGATGGCAGCATAATTAGACTCGGCTTCATCCACTTTTAATGAATAGATTGCTTGAAGGATGGTCTGTAGATGGGCTATCCCTTTGGCAGGGGGCACAAAGACTTTTATGTCCTTTGAAAAGGCAAGTACCGACACATAATCTCCATTTTGGAGTGCTGCCGCTGTAACGGTTAATGCCGCTTCTAATGCTTTTTCTAAACGATTCCCCTTAGATAATTCTGCCCCCATCATTCTTCCACAATCAATTAAGATTGTAATATACTTTCCATGCTCCGGTTCATATTCATTCGTCATCACTTCACGAAGCTTCGCTGTTTGGCGCCAGTTGATTTTACGCGGATCATCCCCGACGACATAATTTCTAATCTTGGAAAATTCGCCAACTCCACTTCGCTGTCTCCGAATCTTTAACCCATCGTAAACCAAATACTTCTGTGCATTTTCTAAATACTGCTTGGTCTCGGTTAAATCAGGAATGACTTTCACTGAATCCGCTAATTCAACTGTCATTTGCTTTTCCCACAAACCCAGCAAACTCGCATATCGAAAATAAAGCTTATTGATTTCGTATTTTCCTCGTATTATCGCACTCGTACTATACGAAATTTCGACCGTTGATTTTTTTGATATTGATCCAATGATAGGAAACGGCCTTTCGAAGGACTGCGGCAAACCATCGACCATTCGGTATGAAAAAGGATAAGGAGAGTCATTCTGAACCTCAATCTTTATGGTATATGAAATTCCTCTTTCAAACTCTTCCGCCATCAATCGTTGAAAGAATAGTTGCTTCTTTTTGGGTGAAAAAAACAAGTCTGTCAGACTAATGAAAAGCACAATGATATTAGTAGTAATAACAAAACCCCAAGAAATTTCCCAAATCGTACCGAGAACTAATCCAAAAGATAGGATTAGGAAAACAAGCAGTAATCGTTTAGTTGGTAAAATCCCTCTATCTTGGAACAGGAACCGAGCCCACCAGCTCTTCAATGATTTGGTCAACGGTTTCTCCCTCCAATTCTACATGCGGGGATAACTGAATGCGATGGCGCAGGGCCGGTTTGGCGACTATTTTGATATCGTCTGGAGTCACATAATCCCGTCCAGAAAGGTAGGCCCATGCTTGTGCTGCTTTTCCTATCGATATTCCTGCTCGGGTACTGGCACCAAATCGGATGGCATCTGCATCACGCGTTTTTCTGACAATTTTCATCATGTAATCTAATACATTCTCACTAACAGTAACTTTTTCGATTTCTTTTCTAATCCTTAAAAAATCTTCCATATCTAAGATGGGTGAAACAACCTTTTCGTCAAAGCTGTTTTCAATTACTTGTTTTAAGACATTTTTCTCTTCCTCATAGCTTGGAAATTCAATTTTCAGCTTAAAAAGGAATCGATCCTGCTGTGCTTCTGGAAGAGGGTAGGTACCTTCAAATTCAATCGGATTTTGGGTAGCGACCACAAAAAACACCTCAGGTAACGGATATGTTTCACCTTGGATGGTCACCTGCTTTTCTTCCATTGCTTCTAATAGGGCAGCCTGGGTCTTTGCAGGTGTCCGATTTATTTCATCAGCTAAAAGGATATTTGTAAAAATTGGTCCCTTTAACGTTTGAAAAGTGTTTTCCTTCATATTGTAAATCGTGCTTCCGGTAATATCACTTGGCAATAAGTCAGGTGTAAACTGGATCCGGTTAAAGGTGCCTCCTAAAAGATTCGCTAGAGTACGTACCATTTGAGTTTTTCCGGTGCCAGGCACTCCTTCTAGCAGGACATGCCCCCCTGCTAAAATAGCGGATAAAAGGAGTCTTAAATTTAGACTCTGACCTAAAATCCTCTCTTCATATTTTTCCAAAAAGGATGTTAATTCTGTTTTCATTCTTCAACCTCTCTCCTTAATTGCTCAAGCTTTTTCGACCATAATAAGTATTCCTGTTTTGTGATTTTTTCTTTTTCGAGGATGTTTACTAACCCTATAAGAAAAGGTCTAATCTCATTTGCAGGCACTTTAGTCCATTTTCTTTCAAAATAACTCGATAAATCCTTCCATTCCCGATTATATGGAATTTGCCATCGTTCCTGGAGAAGCAGTTTGACATAGTCTGCTTGGATGATTATTGAATCACGATAGCGTTTGCCGCGGAGAAACCAGGCAGCAACTGCTTGGATTCCCTCATCACTAAAACGAACCGACTCTTCCCTTGGGACGAAAATAGGTCCGAAACGCTTTCCCTTCGACCATAACCAGAGAATCATCAATAATCCCCCTTGCAAAACAAGGAGTAAAAACCACATCGGGTACACATTCAAAAAAGTAGACGCATTTTCTCCACCGTGAATGTATTCATCAAACAGAATCGTGTCCGTGGACCCTTCATTGATCAGATAGAGAAGAAGTCGTAAATGGTCTTTTTTTAATAGATCCCCATTTGTCATCCACCTAGGGGTAATCGCTACAATTAAATGACCATTTCCATATGATTGTTTAACCGCAATGGGACCAGCCTTATCAAATATTAATACTTCCTCTTCCTTCTTGGTCTGCAAACGGATGACTGAATCGATTTGAGCACGGTAGGAAGTATGACCTTGAGTGTAAACCTTCATTGTTTCTTGTGTGTCAACTGATTCTGTTTTTACGTCAAACATCCCTTGTGGATCGTTTTGTAATAACAAGATGGTGTTTCCGGCCTTCATAAAATTGATATAAGCCTTCATCTCTTCCTTTTCAGGAATAAACGAAGGTTCGACCATGACAAGCAATTGGTGATCTGAAGTTGCTGATAGCAATTCTGGTGAATAGCTCCAGATTTTACCTGCTTTATCTTTTTTTAAATATGTATAAAATGCCTTCACACCAGTCGGCGAAGGTGAATCAGTAACATATGCTGGGAAAACTTGCGGTTTAGGCGAATAGCTAAAATAGCTGAAGACTAGAAATAAACTGAGCAGGATCACCAGCCCGATCCAAGTGCGTATTTTGGAAAGAGATTTCATAAAATATTCTCCTCCCCTGTATCGCCAAGTACTTTTCTTGCTTCATGATGAAAATGGGAGTATTCTTCTTTCTGTACGTTGCGTTCCCCATAGGTCACTTCCTCAAAGAAGTGTGCAAGCTTAAAAAAGAGTTCTGCCTTTTGTGAATCTACTTTACTTAGTTCATCATAATATTCCCAATTCGTTTTCCAAATTCTAGCCTCCAGCAATCCCTTCTCATGAAAGTAAAGAAGCAGTGCTAAAAACAAATGGCGGGTGGAAAGTGTATATGCTCCTAACGCCTCTTGTTTTTCTGCCTCTTCCAGATGTTTTTGATACGTCCAATTCATTTCCTTCATCGATTGAAGCGGCTTTTGATTGCGAAGGAGCCGAGTTCGGCGAGTATGACGGATGAGAAAAAAAGTAGATAAAGCTAACAGGATGATGATAACCACTATGATTGAAATAAGAATCGGACCGGAAGCTCCGCTTGCTGAATCGATGGCAGGAAACAATTTTTCGAGCTGTGCTGCGATCCAGTCTTTGGCATGATCCCACCATGTTGCAATGAAACCCTTTGACTCGTAATAAACTTTGTATTCTTTTGTTTTTAATATTTCTTCAAGGTCATCGCGTGCCTTGTTTGCATCTAACATAATCATCACCTAACATAATAGGTTTTTTATTGAACAGTCTTATAGTCTTCTAGCATCTCTTTGATATCATCCGCATCGTGTCTTGTTTTTAAATCAAGATACATAACCCCATAGCCCACGGAGAAAATCATTGTCGTAACTAAAGTGACAAGGTTTGAAATCAAGGTTAATAACACACTATTACCTAAAACCATTCCAAACGTTACTTGGACACCAAAGCTGATACTTGAAATAATAAAATAAAACACGATATAGAGACCCATCAACACCCATGTACGCTTCCTTGACAATCTCCAGCTTCTTCCTAAACCAGGTGAATCCTTATCCAGCACTACAGAGCCAAAATAAAAGCTCCAGCGGGTTAATAATAGTCCAATTCCAAGGGCAAACCCCAGAAATAGGACAACTCCTAAAAGGATCCCTAAAACCGGATTCACTGTCGTCGCAACCACACCACCGGTGACTCCGACGATCGCGAGTGGAATAATGATAATCCCCATGGTAATAAGAAAGAATAAGATACTGCTGCCAATCATCGGCCAAAATCGTGAAAAGGCTTGTTTAATTACGGAACCGACGGTATATTCTTCATTTTTTCGAACATGATTGATAGTAAATAGGATCGCCGCCTCCGCAACAGGTGCCAAAATGGCACTAATCAAGCCAACTACGATTAATCCGATGTCTGAGCTCAAACTGCTGGAATCGAAGGTTCCTGATTCTTCAAAGCTCGTAAGTATTTGCTCAAACCAAGCACCATCGCTGCCAACCTCTCGAAAAAAGCTGGTTCCAGCCATGAGCTGGAGTATCGCTTGAAGCAAGTAAACCGGTCCCATGAAAATCAGTAAAATCATAAAAAAGTCCTTAAAGCGATTTTTAGTTAAATGAAAAGTATGATCGAGTATTTCTCCAAAACCTTTTGGGCTAGAAAACTTTTTATCCACCGCTAATATCCTCCTAGAATAATTATCAATAAGAATTATTTTAACATTATTCAGATATATTTAGTGTAAAAAGTTGTCAAAGAACGTAAATTATGGACTGCTTCCAAAGTAATTTTACGTAGGAGATCTGTTTTTCGAATAATATTGTAATTTTTGTCAAAGAATAAATAATGGTTTTGCTTTTTACATATTAGTAAAAGTAAGAAAAAGAGGGACAGAAAGTTGAGGTATAAAACATGCTATGGAAATGGAAACAAAAGCAGCAAATAATGAATTATAACGCTGAAGGATATTATATCGTTGATCAAAAATTAAACAACCAGCGGAATCCCACATTAGTTTCTGTCATTACCCCCGTTTATAATGCTGAAAAATATCTAAGAAAAACGATTAACTCTGTCCTAAATCAATCCCTTGGCATGGAAAATTTGGAATATATATTAATCGATGATGGTTCTACCGATTCCTCAAGAGATATTTTATTAGAATACTCTTCAAAATTTGATAACATCATTGTCGTTTTTCTTAAAAGAAATACTGGTACACCTGGCCGTCCGCGTAATATCGGTATTCAATTGGCTAGCTCCAAATATATGACTTTTTTGGATGCGGATGATTGGCTTGAACCCAATGGACTCGAAGTATTATCGACCATTTTAGAGGAAACAAGTGATGATTATGCAGTTGGGAAAACCATTCAAATTCAAGCAAAAGGTAAGACAATTATTATCGGAGAGCATGAATCATGTAAAGAAAGAAGAAGTGAATCACCATTTTCGATCCCACATATCTTTCATCATTTAGGACCCAGGGCACGAATGATAAAAACGAGTGTAATAAAGGACAATCAGATTTTTTTTCCTGAAATGAAATTTGCTGAAGACAAACAATTTTTCATTGACGTTTTAACGCATTGTCAGTCAATTTCCACGACACATCATCCAATTTATTATTTGAATCGAATCGATAATCAAAACACTCGTTTGTCAAATCAGACAAACATTATCCAAAAGACAAATTGTAATCTTAAAGTGATTAACCATATTATCAACAAGAATTTAGAAATAGAAAAAAAGAAGATGGTTTTAAATCGATTATATGAATTTGATTCAATTACGAGATTTTTCACTACACCTCATTTTCAAAAAACAAGGCTTAAGCGCGTCTATTACTATAAGTTTAATCAAGTGTTAAAAACAACGAAAAAGTTAAATTATGATTTTTCAGGGGAATTCTTTCAACCAATGAACAAAGTAGTATATAACTTGTACACTGATCGAAAATATAAGCAACTTGAGAACCTTTTTGCGTGGGATAAGAATGAAAAAATAAAGGATGTTATCATTAAAGATAATCTTCCCTATGTTGTTGTCCCCTTTCTAGAAGACCCATTCAAATATATAAGAATTCCAATGCATTCGACATTTGAAGAAGAATATGTTGATAAGAATAAATATTATCTTAAATTTAAGGTATTTGGTGATCATCTGGATTCACTCACACATGGACTGATTCGTGATACAAACAATGGCCTGCTTGAATCTTCCCTGCCTGTGAAGGTTGATAAGAGTGGGAATGGGATATTAGAGTTGGATTTAGAACTACTAAACCATTATCCGTCATCAAATTATGCTATCTTTCTACGTTTCAATGATTATTTAAAAATTAATATCAGAAAACACATTCAAAGTAAGAACCAATATCAATATAAGAATCGTGATTTTACTTTTTACAATACCACCTACTCGAACGTTGGCTTAAAAATATCTTCCATAAAATAAAGGGACAGTGGTTACTGTCCCTTTAAACTTTATTATTAAGCCACTAGAAAAAGACTAATTCTCTTTTTTCACTACTTGATCTTTATTTTCATATACAAGCCAAGCAGAGCCATTGATTTTGTTAGAACCATCAATTATCCTCTGCTTGACCCTTTCCCGTTCTGAGCCAGTTAATAACGTAGGTTGATAATCATTTCTCGAGGAAACCGAGGAAATCGAAAATGGAACAACATTAATTTCTTTTGTATCTGAAAGTACTCCATTTTTCAAATGAAAGGTTTGTTGAAATACAAACGTATCCTTGTCACTTGGATTTCTATTCCCGCCAAACATGAAGTTGCCTAGACTATAGACTATAAATTTCCCTTTATATTCTTCAATCCCTTGGACTACATGGGGATGACTTTCCTCGTTTTTTGTCTTTTCTACTCATCATAGTACCAATTACCCCTTTTATTTACTTAACTTTCCTAATTCTACAATAAGTTCACCCATAGCTCTATAAAAAAATAACCCACGTTTGTCTCCATTAGGAAGACAACATGGGTTTTTTTGGAGTAGGTTATTTTTACAAGCGTGAGAATTCTTCTACCAATTCACCAAACCGTTTCATTGAATTCTCAATTGGAAATGGAGTGGTTAGGTCGACGCCGGTCTTTTTTAACAGTTCAAGCGGATAATCTGAACTACCGCTCTTTAAGAATTCCAAATAGGAAGTTAGCGTATCTTGGTCGCCTTCAAGAATCTTAGTCGCCAAATGAATCGCAGATGCAAATCCTGTGGCATACTTGTAAACATAAAAAGGGCGGTAGAAATGAGGGATTCTTGACCATCCAAATTTTACTTCCTCATCAAAGACAACCTCATCCCCGTTGTATTCCCGGAATAGTGTCTCATAGGTTTGATTAAATACTTCCACATTTAAAGGCAGCCCCTTTTCAGCCATTTCATGTGTCTTCATCTCAAACTCGGCAAACATGACTTGTGTGAAAAATGTCCCCTTAAATTGATCGATAAAATGATTAACTAAATGTTTTCGCACATCAGGATCTTTCTCATTGTTAAGTAAATAGTTAATTAACAGAACTTCATTGACGGTTGACGCCACTTCGGCCACAAAGATGCTGTAACGAGCCGTAATCTGTGGCTGGTACTGCGAACTCCACCGGCTGTGGACACCATGCCCACATTCATGGACCAGCGTGAATAAACTGTCCAAATCATCCTGATGATTTAAAAGGATATAGGGATGGACCCCATAGACACCAAGATTGTAGGCACCTGACCGCTTCCCGGGTGTTTCTCTGACATCTAGATAACGAGCGTTTTTAAACTCCTTCAGGATATTGATGTAATCCTCTCCGAGTGGAGCTAAAGCCTTACACATCGTGTCATAGGCTTCATCATATGAAATCACCTGTTTGACTCCACTGACAAGCGGGACACTCATATCATATTGACGTAGTTCATCTAGCTCCAACTTTTCCTTGCGGATGCGTGAATATTGATGGAGCGGACCGATATTTTGTTTGGTTGTTTTGATTAGATTCTCATAAACCTCTTTTGGTACCTTATCCCCAAATAATGCCTTTTCTAATGCAGAAGGATATTGACGGATTTTAGCAGTTGTCACATTATTTTTAATGGCGGCGGATAGGGTGGCGGCAATCGAATTTTTCAAATGCAAGTATGGTTGATAATAAGCTTTATAGGCCTCTCTTCGCTTTTCACGATCTTTTTCTTCGATTAATTTTGAATACATGCCCCTTGTTAATTCCACCCGTTCCCCGTTATCACTGGTTACTTCCCCAAACTTAATATCAGCGTTATTCATCATTCCAAAGATATTACCTGGGGCCGAGAGTGCTTCACCTAATTGGGAAAGAACTGCTTCCTGTTCCTTTGTTAATACATGCTGCTTGTATCGAAACGACTCCCATAAATCCTCTGCAAAGTATTCTAGCTCCTTTTCTGCTGATATGTATGCTTTTAATGTTTCTTCATCCAGGCTTAATAAATAAGGCATAAAGAAAGAGGTGGCAGCACTAACCTTAACACTCAGTTGTTTTGCTCTGTCTAAGTGGGACTGTGCCTGGGTATCCCTAGTATTTTCATCTACACTCAACATGGCATAGGCATAAACTTTGTTGAATAGAAAAGATAACTCTTCTCTTTGCTTAAGATATTGATAAAGTGAGTGTCCGTCTTGAATGGTTCCATCATATTGTTTTAGCTTAGCTGCCATCTTTTCAATTAGCAGATAATCTTCTTCCCATTTCTTGATATCCGAATAGATATCAGATAAGTTCCACTTCTCATGCGCTGGGACTTCTTTTCGATTGGTATAGGTTACCATTTGTCCAATCCGCTCCTCTCAATGTAAAAAATTACAATCAGCTTATACTCTCTATCATAATAAATCTATTCTTAAATTCCTATTCGCAAACCTTAAAAAAGAAGAACAAAAAAAGCAGGCCATTAATTTTGACCTACTTCTTAAATAATACTTATAGGGTTAATTCTTTCTCAATCACTGCTAATCTTTCCTTTACCTCATCTTCGCTTAAACCATGCTGTGCAACATAACGGTTGCTAGGATGAACCCGGCACTCATGCGAACAGCTTCGTAAGTGTTTATGTTCGTTTTCTTCAGAGCAAAGGATTTTTCGATTACATTCTGGGTTGGCACAATTCACGTAGCGCTCGCAAGGCTCACAAGTGTAATAATCCTTCCCAACAATTACATGCTCTTTTTGGTTAACAGGAACACTTATTCGCTCATCGAAAACATAGAGCTGACCATCCCATAAATCCCCTTTAACTTCTGGGTCTTTTCCGTAGGTAACAATTCCGCCCTCTAGTTGCGATACATCCTCAAATCCTTCTTTCAATAACCAGCCTGAGAATTTTTCACAACGAATGCCACCCGTACAATAGGTAAGAATCTTTTTGCCTTCAAACTCCTGCTTATTTTCTCTTATCCATTGTGGGAGGTCACGGAAGTTAAGAATATCCGGTCTTACAGCCCCTCTAAAATGACCTAAATCATATTCATAATCATTTCGGGCATCGATGACAACCGTATCTTCCTTTTGCATTTCCGTAAAGAATTCTTTTGGTTTCAAATGCTTACCGGTTTGCAAATTGGGGTTCACGTCATCTTCCAAACGCAAAGTAACAAGCTCTGGTCTAAATTTTACCTTCATTTTTTTGAAGGCATGCTCGGAGGCTTCATCTATTTTAAAAATAGTCCCTGCAAAAAGTGGATGCTCATCCATATATTTCATGTAAGCTTCAGTTTGTTCAATAGTGCCTGACACCGTTCCATTAATCCCTTCACCCGCAATGATAATTCGACCTTTGAGACCTAGTTCATTACAGTAGTTAAGATGTTCCTGGGTCACTTCTTCAGGATTCTCTATTGAGACATATTTATAATACAATAACACTCTATAGTCTTGATTCATGGTTACCACCTTACAATTTTATATATATTAAATACTTAGTTTTTTACATTAACCTTATGATTATAGCAAAAACCAACAAATAAATTCAAATTATTTTACTCTCCGAAGGCTGCTGTACCTACATAGGTTGATATTACCAACCGTTCTTCCTCGTTTTTTCTGTTACAATTTTTTATATTGAGAAATAATAAGGAGGAACACAATCTATGAATAAACGTCATCTCCTCCTTGGTCTGGTAATTGCGGTTACCTTCATTGGAGGAATACTAACTGGAGTCATTTTCACTAAAAATAATGAAATGCAAGATCGTCCCAATACGCAAATATTAGAAGATGCACCTAAATCGGCCATTAAGCCAAATTCAAAAGAACTCCCTAAATTGAAGAAGGCATCATCAAAGGTGCTGATCGGCTATGTTCAGGATTTTCGTGATCCAAACATGGTTGATTATTCCAAATTAACACATGTCATTTTCTCCTTTGTTCATCCTACTAAGGATGGAGGAATTTTATTTAATGGTGATCCAGCTTTAAAAAACCTTAGAGATGTTGTTAAAAATGCAAAAAAGCATGACACGAAGGTGATTCTGGCGATTGGTGGATGGTCCCACATCAAGGGCGGAGAATCCTATAATTATTTTAAACCGGCGATCTCTGATCCTAAATCTAGAGCAACGCTAGTTAAAGAGCTTACTAATGTCGCAGTCCGTGAAAAGCTGGATGGGATTGATATCGATTTTGAACACCCTCGTTCAACAGAGGATGCACAAAATCTCTCTGCTTTTGCGAAAGAGTTAAGTGCCCAGCTTCATCCAAAAAAGAAAGAGCTATCCATTGCTGTTTATTCAAAGATTCATGCGGTGACGTTAACGGAAGTAGCTGCTATTCAGTATGATCCATCTATGTTCAAAACGGTAGACCATGTTAATATTATGGCGTATGATGGTCAGTATGACGGCAGTTACAATGCCGCAAATTTATCGCCCTATCCATATACAGAGAAAATCGTAAACTATTGGACGAACCTATTTGAAACTCAGAAACTTTCAAAGGAAAAATTAGTATTGGGCGTCCCGTCTTACGCCCAACCGGAAGATCCTAAAATCAAACAGGTATCCTTTGCGGCAATAATTAACAATAATCCTGCCAATGCTGGAAAGGACACTATTCAGATGAATGGTACGACCTACCATTATAATGGCGGTGTTACGATGATAAAAAAAACACGTCTGGCCCTCGATCACGGCTTTGGCGGCATGATGATGTGGGAAATTGGTCATGATGCACAAGGATCACAAAGTCTGACAGGGACAATTTTTACAGAATTAAAGAATTCAAGTAAAGAACCAGTAAAATACTATACAGCAAAAGGTTACTAATATAATAATAAAAGGCTGTTCTCTCGATTTTTGGAGGGAACAGCCTTTTAACATGAAAGGTGAGCTTCATTTGCAATCGTTTATAGGAGTGGAGCCGGTCCACATTAACCAATAACTTCTATTGGCTACTTTTTCTTCATTTTTTCATAGTTTCGGTCGCCAATAAGGCCTATTGGCTACTTTTTCTTCATTTTTTTCATAGTTTCGGTCGCCAATAAGCCCTATTGGCTACTTTTTCTTCATTTTTTTCATAGTTTCGGTCGCCAATAAGCCCTATTGGCTACTTTTTCTTCATTTTTTTCATAGTTTTGGTCGCCAATAAGCCCTATTGGCTACTTTTTCTTCACTTTTTTCATAGTTTCGGTCTTCAATAACCCTTATACCCTCGATTGTTGCCTCGTTCCCTTTCTTCATACATTGCAGTCACCACCAAATGATGAGTTTTTTTACTATTCTAATTCCAACTCTTCTCTATACGTATAAATGTTTTCTAATTCCTGTTTGATATGAACGGGATCCGTTCGGATTTCTGGGTCTGTAAATTAAAATTCACATAGTTTGCAGTTCCCTTTGCACATAACCGAATTAATTTCCTGGGAATCTCTTCGTACAGATCTAAACTCGAATTTACTATTCTTTTCATACATGTTTTAATTTCTACATTTTTTCCAAAATAAATCTGGTCCACATAATCTACATTCATGTTAAGGATAATCAACAACTAGGTGCCTGACACCCATTTTGACACGAAATTGTAATAAATATTGGTATTTGTCGAAGATTTTTCCAAACTTTTTGAAGGAGATTGTCGAAAAAGAGAGAATCAAGTTAGGAGGTTAAATAAAGGAGGAAATAGATATGAAGAAATTGCTAACCGTTTTATGTGGAATCATTATTGCATTATCATTGTTTGTGACTACTGGGAATACGGCAAAAGCTGCAGGTCCAGATGAAGATTGCACCTGTCATAATCTTTTACCACTTCAGGGTGCAGAAAGAAATAAGATTGTTGCAAATTTAATTAGCAGTGACGTGTTCAAGGAAGCGAAAAAAGATCTTCAAGAGGACGGATATAAATGGAATGGTGCAAATTCTATCGAAGTATATCAATTTGAGGGCGTTACCGCGGTTGGAGTACTTTTTACAAATAAAGAAGGAATTATAGAAAGACGTGCTTTTGTAAATGGTTATTACGTTGGACCTGCACCCGATATGGAATAATAAAAAAAATTCCTAACCAATTAGGTTGGGAATTTTTTAGTTTTACATTCGATCAATTTAGGGAGGAGCTATTTCCGCTATTTATCCCCAAACTGCCAAACACTATGACTGAGGTTTCCATATCGAAAACTGCGATGCAGCAAAGTAGCTTTTTGACTATCGTCAGCTGCTCCCATCGCATAGAAAATCGGAATGAAGTGTTCATTGCCATAGCGAGGTACGGCATATTCAGCATTTGGAGCAAGTGAATCATACTTAAATAAGGAATCCAAATCCCAATTCTTCAGATGGGTTGCCAACCAATCATCAAACTCAAGTGCCCATTGATCGACTTCGTTATCTGCCCATTTCACTGCTCTGAGATTATGCACGGTTCCTCCACTCGCAATAATTAAAATATCATTGGCTCTTAATGCAGATAAACTCTTCCCGATTTTATATTGTTCTTCTGGTTTAAGTTTTGGATTGACGGACATCGAAATAACCGGAATATCGGCATTTGGATAAAGTAGACGAAGAACCACCCATGCTCCATGGTCAAGTCCGCGTTTCGTTTCAACTTCGAATGGTACACCGTTTTCCGTGAACATATCTTTAATTTCTTGAGAAATCTGCTGATTACCCTGAGCTGGATATTTGATCCGGTATAATTCCGGGTCGAATCCACCGAAATCATAAATGGTGTCATAGTTGTCGACCTGACTTACTTTTTGCATAGATGATTCCCAATGGGCCGAAAACAAGATTATCGCCTTTGGGTTGGGCAGCGTTTGCCCAAGCTGACTTAAAAACTGCGTATATTCATTATTCTCAATCGCTAATAGCGGTGCTCCATGAGCAATAAAAAAAGATGGCAACATATTGCTTCCCCTTATTTAGTTATTATAACTTTTCGAAAAAGATTTAGTTTCTTCCTTTTGACTTTTGAAAATAAGTTGATCCAATGCAAACATTTTACTTCCATTAATCGCAATAAACAAAGCCATTGCCAATAAAGCTAAATCTAATTCATAACCAGCCATTTGTCCATTCCCTAAAAAGCCTATAGCTAGTTTCACTTTGATTGTTGCACCAATCATTAACAAAGCCAATAAAGCTGAAACGATTCTACTGCCTAAACCTAAAACTAATGCAGCCCCACCGATCATTTCTACTGAAGCAACTACATATGCTAAGGCTCCTGGTAACCCGATACTGTCAAACCAGCCAACGATATTTTCTATTCCGCCTTGGAATTTAACTAACCCATGAACAAAGAACGTAATTCCTAACATAACTCTTAAAATTAATGTACTAGCTTCGAATTTATTTAACATTTTTCATTTCCCCTTAGTTGTTTTTTAAGATTCTACTTTTTCCAATAACCAGTTCATAAAATCCTTATGGTTTTCCAATGAAACTGTATGTCCTTCTTGATAAGTTATAAAGGTGACATCTGCCCCCAACTCATGAAAATACTCATTATTTGCCAAACCCCATTCGAATGGAAGTACCTGATCCATCTCGCCATGGGAAATAAATAACGATAGTTTATCAACTGGCTTTATGTTGTATTCTTCTTTTACAAAAGCGGGAATGTAGCCACTTAAAGCAATAATGCCCTTAATTTGATTTCCCAGTGTTAATCCTAGGGTCATCGATAGGATTGCTCCCTGGCTGAAGCCAAGTAAGAACAATTGACTCTCATCGATAGGGTATTCACTGCATGCATAATCAATAAAGGTAGTAAGTTTACTGATTCCTTCATCGAACACTTCTCGATGTGGTTTTCCATATCCTTGAATCGTAAAATACGCAAATCCTGGTGGTTGTGAAAGATGCCCGCGAACACTGAAAATGTAAAAGCGATCTTCTAGTCCATTAACTAAAGACAGCATATTCTGCTCGTTACTGCCGATTCCGTGCATTAGAAATAAGGCAGGATATGTTTTACCTGGTTCCGTTTGTGCTGGTCGACGAAGTTCATAAATCATCGGTGAATTCAATTTCCTCATCCCTTCTTATCACGAGTATGTTTATTAAAATGGTTTTTGTTTTTAAATATGAACTTTTGTTGTTTATAGGATAACAAGTAATTAACCAGATTGTCAATTATTTTTTCTTTAATATAGAATTATGTTTTTTATTGGTAAACACAAATAAAATAAGGAACCGAATTGGTTCCTCTAAGAAGACTTAGATAGTCGATAAATATCCCTGAATCTCTGAAATAAGATCCAAAGGATTTTCATACATACTCATATGTCCCGAATCTTTTATTAATGAATGTTTAATATTGGCTTTGCTAACCGAAAATGTCTTTTCTGATGGGATAATTTGATCTTGTTCTCCCGCGATTAAAAGGATCGGCACTTCAGAAGTTTCTAAAACACGATTGCGGTCTGGCCGGTCCTTCATCGCATGTAGTGCATCAATTGCGCCTTCTGCTGAAGTAGAATAGCCTATCTCCATTGCTGTTCCGACATAATTCTCATCTTGATTTTCCGGCGAGAATAGTTTTGGTACTAAACCGTCAATTAGTGAATAGATTCCCGACTGGTTGACTTTTTCAATATTGGCTTGCCTGCCTTTTTTCGCCTCTTCCGAATCTGGAAAGGCCGTTGAATGTATAAGCGAATACCCGTTTAATTGACCGCCATACTTTTCTGCGAAGGCAAGGGTGATATATCCGCCTAATGAGTGACCAAACATCGTTACTTCCGATAGGCTTAATTGATCCAAAAGTTTTTTCATTTGATCCGCAATATTTTCAATCGTGCTCTTACCTTTTAGAGGACTTGACTGTCCATGTCCAGGGAGATCAGGGGCAATCACCCGATAGTCTGTTGACAGCGCAGGGATGACATGTTCCCAATATCCGGAGCCTCCACAAAAACCATGCAAAAGAACAATTGGTTTCCCTTCACCTTTATCTATGTATGCGATCGATGAATCATTAAGAGTAAGTTTCTTAAGTTCCATATAGTTTCCACTCCAGAGTTTTTTAGCTAATTTGCTCTTCAGAATTATCCGAATGTAATAAGATTCTTTTATTTGGAATTTGCGTTAAGTTTGATTTTTTCAATAAATAACTTAAGTGTTCTATAGGCATGGAGCCATGACCTTTGCTATCAGCCAGAGTGAATTGGACGGTGACTCCGTTATAACTTTTGACCGTCAAAGATTCAGCGGAATTGAAAAAACCTTTAATACCTTGAGAAATTTGATATTTCATGCCTTCTTCTATTAACATTACATTGCTCCTTTTTAGGTATTCATCATAAATAGTATGCCATGGAAGTTCCTATACATACATAATTTTCCCAATTTCAAGTCATTGAAAATAAAAAGAGAGATTCATTAATCCCTCCACTTGACCCCAAGTATATTACTCTTCCATTCCTTCTTCCTCGTCCATCATTTCATCAAACGCAGTTGAAACTTTGTCGAACTCTTCATCACTTTCAATGGCGGAAAAATCACCATCTGCATCTACCTTTAGAAAAAAAATATCAATATCTTCATCAGATTCTTGTCTAACATCTTCGGCAAATCCAACTGCAACATAGTCATTTCCTTCTATATTCATTACCCCTAGCACTTCAACTTCTTGTTCCTCATCGTTCTCATCACTGATAGTAAAAATTTCGCCTACTTCAACTTTACTCATCTATACATTCCCCTTTCATATAAAAAGTATATTCTTATCATAGTATCCCCTAAAAAGAAGAGGTTTAATTCGAAAAAATGTATTACCACTGTTTATTCGACAAAAATCTTATATAATTAGTTCATAATGCATTTTAAGGAGATTTTATATGAATCAAAAACAGTTAGAAGAAAAGATTATCGAAAACTATCGCGGTGAAGAGAAAATGATGATTCTTGTATTTGCTCAATGGTGCGTGAATCATGATCTGGATCCGGAAGATTTATATTTGCAAGCCTATCCGAATCAGTCCTCCAATCCTGCCTTAAAAGAAGCCATTGAGCTAACCGTTTCGAAAGAAGAAGCGGGAGAAGTAGGTGACCAGACGTTGCTCGGTGTATTAGCGTTGTTTGGCAACGATGATCTGGCTTTAATTGTTACGGAGGAGATAAACAAACTGAGAAAATAAGATTTGTGTGAGTTTTGGGTGGTTTTGTGCAGATTAGAAAGGTTTTTGTGCAGAATTTCACGACTGATATAACAAAAAAAGCAGACATGCTACCGAGCTTATGTCTGCTTTTTGTTATTAATAATGATACTCTCTGTTAACTGGTGAAGGCTTCAGTAAGAAATCCTTTAAAGCCTCTCTATTTGCCTCCATGTTTATTTCAAGAACGACTCCAGCATGAGGATAGGTTTTATTTACATAGCTATTTTGGATTGGGATCCGTAACCTATCGATATTCTTGATTGGATAAAAGACCAATTTAGATAATACTGATAATATCTCTCCTTTGTCCATATCTGACTCTACATGATTTAAACTCTCCTCCACAAAATCTGGCAGAGCTGCTAACGACTCAAAATGACTAAACTTATTTTTTAATTGTTCCTTTACCTTGACAATGACTTCCTGTTGTCGTTTCACTCGGCCAAAATCACTCTCGTCATCATGTCTAAACCGGACATATTTTAACAATTCTCTTCCTTTCAGTGCATTTTCTCCAGGCTTTACGTTCATTTGGAAATCGTCAATCATCTTTTGACTAACATTCACAGTTATACCTTCTGGAGCAATCAGGTCAATGAAGTTCGCAAACCCTTCAAAATCAATGGAAACGGAGTGATCCACTTTAATTCCGAAATTTTGATAAATAGTCTTTTTTAATAATTCATTTCCGCCAATAAAATAGGCCATGTTGAGCTTATCATAACCTTTTCGATGCCCAGGAATTTTGACATAACTGTCTCTCATTAAGGAAATTAACTTGATATTACCTTCTTTAGGAGCATATTGGGCTATAATGATTGCATCTGAGAAGGAATGAGGTTCGCCTCTTGAATCACTCCCAATCAACAGAAAATTCATGGTTCCTTTTTTGTCTTTTTGATTTGTACTATCTTCAATTTTTGATGGTGAAGTGGGTTGGACTTGATTTTGGTCACTTAAATTTCCAGCTGAACAGCCTCCTAATAAAATAGAAAATAGAATTATCATGAATATTCTCAAGCTTTTCACCAACTTTCAATAATATTCGCTCAAAGATAATCATTGCATATACTTAATTTCTCATTTTTTACTTTTGATATTCCTCCTTTTGTTAATCTTTCCTTGCATTTTCTTAATGATCATGGATAATTTGCATAAAATTTCCTATTCTACACATAATTAGAAAAAAGTATTTTGAGGGATATCAATGACACCTAAGGAAGAACAACCTGACATGGGAACAAATTCACATAAATCCGACGAGGAAAATTGGCTTACCCGTGCCTGAACTGCTTATAATCGAAATGAAAGTTGGCGAACTTTCAAAAACAAATATTGCGGTTATATATTTGGATGGGGTCGCCGATTCAGAAAATGTTAACACGGTGGTTCAAAGTATAAACGATGTTCAAAATGATCATATTCAGGACAGTGCCTATGTTTCTTCCATGATTGAAGACAATTCAAATTCTTTATTTCCCCAATCCATATCAACTGAGCGAGTAGATCGGGTAGCTGCAGGTTTAACTGAAGGGAAAATTATCATTGCAGTGGATGGTTCCCCAAATCTAGTCATTGTTCCTATTACTAGAAAAAAGCACTATAAATGATTCGGAAATTTCAAAATCATAAGGTGGACCCCTTGGGTTTAGGTGCTACTTTTAAAGAGCATTCTCGCAGTTTTAATGAAAAAAAATGGAATCGACTTTATCCCACTACAAAAGTGCATGTAAATGTAAAGGTAGATATCAAACAAACTGGGATTGTGAAATAATTTGTTAAATGAATTGGATATTTTTCAAAAACATGGTCAAAATAAAATCAGGGCTTGTAGCTCAAGTGGTAGAGCAACCTGTAGTCCTTCTTGTTGACTGCAGAGTGTCTTGTGGGTTCAAATCCCATCAAGCCCTTTTACTTTTTAACCAAGGAACAAATATCTTCCAAAATGAGTAAAGGGACTGACAAAAATGTCAGTCCCTTTTAAAGATTATAATAAGCCAAAGTATCTCACAGTCTGTGTAATAATAAGTGGAACAAGTATCGCGATAACCGTCGGAATTAAAAAGGCTAGGAAGGTCCATTTCTTACTCTTCGTTTCTTTATAAATATTAAGTAAGGTCGTTCCGCATGGATAATGAAGAAGTGAAAACAGCATCATATTTAATGCTGTGAGCCACGTCCAACCGTGATCAAGAAAGATTTTCTTCAAATCTACCATGCTATCAACTTCGGTTAAAGATCCTGTTGATAAATAACCCATTAACAGAATCGGAAGCACAATTTCGTTTGCCGGTAACCCTAAAATAAATGCCATCATGATGTAGCCGTCAAGGCCAAGCATTTTGCCAAACGGATCCAAAAACTCGACGGCATACATGAGAATACTTGTGTCACCAATGTAAATATTTGCGAATACCCAAGTTAATATCGCTGCTGGAGCGGCAACTTTAACGGCACGAACTAACACAGACCAGGACTTTGTTAAAGACGAACGAATCACAGTATCAAATATCTTCGGTTTACGGTAAGGCGGTAGTTCTAAAGTGTAGTGAGTTGGTACTCCTTTAAGGGCCGTTTTCGACAGAACCCAAGAAACAAAAAAGGTAACCACTATACCAAATAAAACAATACCGACAACGACCCCTGTGGTAACAAGTGATGCTGCCCCACCTGTAAAATTGGCAGCCATGAATAACGAAGCTAAAACAATTAAAGTTCCCCATCGTCCATTACATGGAACAAAGTTGTTTGTAAGGATGGCCAGCATCCGCTCTCTTGGAGATTCAATAATCCTTGTTGAAATAACGGCGGCAGCGTTGCAGCCAAATCCCATCGCCATTGTTAACGACTGCTTACCATGCGCTCCAACCCTTTTAAAGAGACGATCCATATTAAACGCTACTCGAGGTAGATAACCATAATTTTCAAGAAGTGAAAAGGTTGGAAAAAAGATGGCCATCGGCGGCAGCATGACGCTGATAACCCAAGTCGTTCCCCGATATAATCCGAGAACAAGAACTCCATGAAGCCAATCAGGAGCATGCAGGAAGGTAAAAAATGATGTAATATACCCTTCTAAGAAACCAAAAAACTCAGCTAACATGGAGGATGGGATATTTGCTCCTGCGATTGTTAAATAAAATAGTACTCCTAACATAGTAATCATGATGGGAAAACCAAAAATAGGTGAAGTAAAAATCGCGTCCAGCTTTTCCGTCCTTGTGTCTCTTTTCGATTTTGTATAGGAAATTCCTTCATGACATAATTTATGACTGCGATCGTAAAGGTTTTGAACAATATCATCTCTCAGCTTTGGTGTCGACAGCTCCTGAGCTTCAGCATAAAGCTTTTGAATACTCATTCTCTAAACCACCTCCTGTAACAACTCGGTTACTAATTTCATTCAGTAATGTTTCATCTCCATCTAGCAATCTCAAAGAAACCCAACGAGCGGATAGTTGATCTCCAACAAATTCACGTACTTTAGGTTCAATTATTTTAATCTTGGCTTCGATCTCAGCAGGATAGGACACTTGAACCGGGTTGCATTCAATCACCCCTGTCACAATGCGATCAATGGTATCTAAGAGCATAGGGAATCCCTTTTTGTTCCTGGCAGAAATCTTGATAACAGGAACCCCCAACCGATTGGTCAACAATCGTTCATTAATCTGAATTCCTTGTTCTTCCGCAACATCAATTAAATTGATACAAATGACAACATTTTTTGTCATCTCTAATACCTGCAACGCAAGATTAAAATTCCGCTCTAATGAAGTCGCATCAAGTACCACAACTGTCACATCTGGTTTTTCAAAAACGATATAATTTCGCGCTACTTCTTCATCCGTTGAATTCGAGAAAAGCGAATAGGTGCCAGGCAGGTCAATAAAATTAAACGTTTTATCTTTATGCTGAACAGTCCCTTGCGCAAGTGAAACGGTTTTTCCAGCCCAATTTCCGGTATGCTGTCTTAGTCCCGTTAAGGCATTAAACAATGTGCTTTTACCAGTATTAGGATTTCCAGCTAAAGCAATTCGAAATTCATTCCCCATTTGACAACAGCTCCCCTTCTATTCTTGAACTTTCTTCACTCCTCAAAGCAATCGTCGTTTGACTGACACGAAAGGCAATCGGGTCTCCCAACGGACTTTTACGCATGACCTCAACTAATGCACCTGCCACAAATCCTAAGTCTAATAATCTTCTTCTCATCACACCGTCCAGATTTAAAGAAGTAATTTTAATTAAATTGCCTTTTTCACCATTTACCAGTTTGATAATGTTAGGGTTATCCATCTCTCTTTCCCCTCCTTCAAAGTTTTTACCTTGTGCAACTTTTAATTCATTATATGTTTAATTTCCAAAATTGTCACCTATTATGCAAAAATAAATATATTCTGTGTGTTGGAAACTAGGATTTTATCAAAAATTTAACTAAAAAAGCCCTTATGGATATTTTCCATAAGGGTTTATTTGCCTTTTAATAGAGGTGTTTGTGGAGAACCAACCGTATACTGCTGCCATTCCAGCGGCATGAGCATTTGATACTGTCGCTGGAGGAATCGGTCATCGATTAATACGATGGTTCCATGGTCTTCTTCCGAGCGAATCAGGCGCCCTCCTGCCTGTAAAACCTTGTTCATCCCAGGATATACATAGGCATAGTCATAACCGTTTTTGTTTTTCTTAATAAAATGATCCTTAATAAGGTTCCGTTCAAAACACAGCTGTGGCAATCCTACACCAACCACCACCACCCCATTTAAACGATCTCCAATTAAATCGACACCCTCCGAAAAAATACCGCCGAGGACAGCGAAGCCCAGTAATGTTTCTGTTTGATTGGGTTTAAATGCCGCCAAGAAATCTTCCCTTTCAGTTTCGGTCATTCCTGATGCTTGGATGATCGTATTGGTTTCTTGGTCTTGTTGCTTGAACTGGTCATAAACAATAAGTAAATACTGATAGGATGGGAAAAAGATAAAGTAATTCCCAGGCCGGTTTTTAATCAGGGCTTGGATTGCAGATACAATTGAACGCTTTGTCTGTTCCCGGTCTCGGTAACGAGTAGATAATGGATTGATAAAGACGTCGACTTGATCGCTTGAAAATGGTGAAGGGATGGATATTGCATAATCATCGTCCTGCCCACCAAGGATTTCTTGATAATAGGATAAAGGAGACAATGTGGCCGAAAAGAATAGTTTTGATCGATAGCCCTTCCCCATTTGTTTAAGAAGCTTTGAAGGATCAATGCAAAAAAGCTTCACGAGTAAATCGTTTTTAATTTTTTCGGCATAAACGACATAATGTTCATCAAGCAACTCGGTAATTTTTAAAAAATTATTTACCACAAAGTATGCTTCCAAAAGAGATTGTGACGTTTCTGTTTGAAGAACCTGTTCTGCGCTTTCTACAAATTGAATCAGTTGTTCAATTAATTCTTCATCCAAATGATCAATGGTGAATTCATTTTTATCTAGATTTTCTTTTTTGAGAGAAATAAACCAAGCATTTAGCTTGGTTGCAGACTCATATATTGCTTTATTGACACCCTTAAAATCCTTTTTCAATTGGAGAAATAATTCTTTGTTTAAGGTTGCTGAAAACATCTCACGCCCCCGGTCCACCAGATTATGTGCCTCATCGACTAGGAGTGCGGTATGTTTTTTTTGCTCTTCAAACAGACGTTTTAGCGATACCCGCGGGTCGAAAATATAATTGTAGTCACAGATGATACAGTCCACTGTATAGGCAAGGTCAATCGAAAATTCAAATGGACAGACCGTATGTTTCCTTGCATATATTTCAATTACTTCACGGGTCATGCCGGTTTCATGTGTTAGGATATCATGAATCGCGTCATTGATCCGATCATAATAGCCATTTGCAAATTCACAATAATCCTTTTGGCAAATAGTTTCCTCTTTAAAACAAACCTTGTCCTTGGCCGTAATGGTCAGCGTGTTCATACAAAGACCTGAAGAGCGCATTTTTTTAAACGCCTCTTCGGCAGTTGTACGGGTAATCGTTTTAGCCGTAAGGTAGAAAACTCGATTCAGAAGCCCCTCCCCGATTGCTTTTACCGAAGGAAAGAGTGTCGATATCGTCTTGCCGATTCCTGTTGGCGCTTTAGTGAACAGATTTTTTTCATCTAAAATCGTCTTATAAACCACTCCAGCTAATTTCCGCTGTCCCTCGCGATAGGAATCAAATGGGAAGGCTAGCTCTTTACAGCTTCCATTTCGTTTTTCCCGATTCTCATGGAGCAGCTTAGCGTATGGTGCATAGTCTTCTATTACCTGACCAACAAATGCTTCAAGTTCTGAAATCGGGCACTTCTTTTTATAAAATGTTTTCACTTCTGTTTCAACGTGGACATAGGTAAGTTGGACAAAGATTTCCTCTAGCACCTTGTCCTTGGCATACATATAGGCATACATCTTTGCCTGCGCCCAGTGCACAGGATACCCTCCATTTTGTATCTGCTCTGACATCTGTGAAAATGATTTGATTTCGTCGATGATCACTTCATCCCCACGAAACAATAACCCATCACACCTGCCATCAATAAAGAAGGAAAGCTCATCAAATGGGACTTCCGCGTGGAGATACACTTCTTTTTGATCATCTTCTTGATACGTTTTTTGAATCTTTTGATGAATCCTTGTCCCATCCAGAAGCGTCGATTGAGAGCGGAAACGTGAATCAATACTGCCGCTCATGAAAACATGTTCAACGAGCGTTCTTACTGATATAGAAATAGCGTCGGACACTAAAACCACCAACTTACTAGAAAATCATTCATAAGAATATATGTTTGCTTTTATTATTATACCAGTTTTTCCTCTTGAATGGATCGTAACCATCCCATAAATAAAAAAACAAGTAAGGACTAACCAGCCTCCTTACTTGTTCTTTTCTTGAAATGATTATGACCGAATTTGTCCAGTGCCACGGACAATCGCTTTTGTCGTTGTGAGTGCACGGAGTCCCATTGGTCCTCGAGCATGAAGCTTTTGTGTGCTGATTCCAATTTCTGCCCCATATCCAAACTGCTCACCATCGGTAAACCGAGTCGATGCATTATGGTATAACACCGCTGCATCAACTGCCTGAAAAAACAAACCAACATTTTCAGGATTTTCACTGATAATTGCCTCAGAATGTTTTGTTCCATATTGATCAATATGGTCAATTGCTTCCTTCACATCACTTACCAGTTTTACCGCCAAAATTGGTGCTAAAAATTCTGAGCACCAATCTTCTTCTGTTGCTTGTTTTACAAATGAATAGGCAGAAGCTAATTCTTCATCTCCACGCAACTCCACCCCATGGTCATGAAGCGAACTTAATAATTCAGATGCAAAAGGCCACTTTTTGTGAATAATTACAGTTTCGGCTGCATTACAAACAGATGGACGGTGCAATTTTGCATTAATTGCGATATCTATTGCCATCGTTTCATTTGCTGTTTCATCAATGAAAACATGACAGTTGCCTACACCCGTCTCCAATACTGGAACCGTAGCGTTTTGGATCACTGATTGAATTAACCCCGCTCCGCCGCGTGGTATGAGAACATCTAGGTATTGATTCAATTTAAACATGTCTGAAGCTGTTTCACGGCTCGTGTCCTCCAATAGTTGTACGGCATCGACAGGTATAGCCGTTTCTGCAAGTGCCTTGCGCATTACATGGACAAGTGCCTTATTGGAATGAATGGCGGAAGAGCTCCCTCTTAAAAGAACTGCATTTCCAGCTTTTAAGCAAAGACTTCCCGCATCAACGGTAACATTGGGTCGTGCTTCATACACCATTCCGACCACCCCGAGCGGGACACGGATCATCTCTATTTGTAAACCATTCGGACGGTCCCATGTTTCGATTATTTCACCAATTGGATCCTTCAAATCAATTAACTGACGAACTCCATCCACGATCTGCTCGATTCTTTCTTCTGTTAACATAAGTCGATCCAAAAGGGACGGTGACAATCCATTTTCTTTTCCCGCTTCAATATCCTTGGCATTTTCAGTAATTAACCATTCTTTTTCAGTTAATAAATGGTCAGCCATCATCAATAACGCATTGTTTTTTTCTTCCGCTGACAGCATTCCCAATTGTTTAGCAGCTTTTTTTAATTTACTGGCTTTTTCTAACAACTCACTCATTCCGTTTCACTCCTTTGGCATTGTGACCCAATTGTCACGATGAATGACTTCTGCTTTTTTATTAATGGAATAATCCTTCGATTGTTCACTTGGCAAGCCTTTTACTTTTAGTAAATTCTTAGAAGAATAATAAATTTGTCCTTTTCCGACAATTTTGCCTTTTTGATTCTGGACAACGACTACATCTAAGGCGTTAAACTCGCCAATGACATTTGTGACACCCACTGGAAGTAAACTTTTGCCCTGGAACACAACGGCCTTTTCCGCGCCATCATCAATTTCGATCACACCACCGACCTGAGAGTGGTAAGCAATCCATTGCTTTCTCATTTGCATTTGCGTCTGGAATGGTCCGCCGATATACGTCCCATCTCCCTTACCAGTTAAAATATCAACCAGTTTTTCCTTTCCAGTACCAGTGCCGACGAAAACACTGACACCAAGGGAAAGAGCTTTTTTTGAAGCTAGTAATTTTGATTTCATTCCACCTGTTCCAACAGAAGAACCGCTTTCTCCGGCAACACCGAGGAGTTTTTCAGATATTTCAGGGATAAAATGATATTTTTTTGCCTCTTTCGATGATTTTGGATTGCCATCATATAAACCATTCACATCTGTTAAAATAATCAATGCATTCGCATGTAAAAACCCACTAACGAGCGCTGAGAGCATATCATTGTCACCGAAAGTCAATTCCTCAATCGCAACCGAATCATTTTCATTAATGATCGGTAAAACACCTTTTTGAAGTAACTCATGAATGGTATTAAAGAGGTTATGGAACCGAACCTGGCTGTAAAAATCTTCACGAGTTAATAGGATTTGGGCTGGCACTATCGCAAACTCTTTAAATAACTGTATATAATTCTGCATCAACAACCCTTGTCCCACAGCTGCGGCCGCTTGTTTACCAGCAACTGTCTTTGGACGAGATGGATATCCAAGTGAGCCAAATCCTGCTGCAACTGCTCCGGATGAAATAAGGAGAACATCATGCCCTTGCTCTTTCAAAAAGGCAAGTGCCTCTACATGGTCTCGTATTTTCTCTTCAGAAATTGTTCCTGAGGCATTTGTGAGCGAGCTGCTCCCAATCTTAACAACCACCAGCTGTTTTTTCATAGCATTCCGAACCTTTCTTTTTGTAAAATAAAAAAACGACTCTTCTGTCCTAAAAAAAAGGACGGAAAGTCGTTTCCGCGGTACCACCTTTATTGATGCCATGCACCCACTTTAATCCCGTAACGAGGGTGACGGCTTATGTTTGCATAAGCAGCGTGTGAGGGCAGGTTCAGACTTTTTTCCGTGAGAAACCTTTCAGCCAACGGGTTTCACTCTCTATCACGTTCCAAAGATTTACTAATCCCAAACTGTTTTCGATTTATATTTCTTTGATTATCCTTAGAAATTGGATAAAAGTCAATAGAATATTTTAAATTATTGAAAAAAGAGCTAAATAGATTAGCTCTTTTAAATGAGTTTTTTACACCATTGCGCTGCTGCCTCAACTTCATCAAAGGTTAATTGATGTCCATTATGCTCCCAATGAAGATGGACCTTCGCCTGAGCCTGCTCCAACATCTTTTCGAGTTCACCTGATTCCAATGGTGAACAAATAGGATCATTTGTTCCAGCACCAATAAATACGGATGTTCCTGATAAATCAGGCAAAGAAATCCCTCTTAAAGGAACCATAGGATGATGGAGAATTGCTCCTTTTAAGGCATCTTGATAATGGAACAACAAACTGGCAGCAATATTCGCACCATTTGAATACCCAATCGCAATGACATTGTTTCGATCAAATTCATATTTTTTAGCTGCATCATCTAGAAATTCATATAATTCTTTTGTGCGAAAAATAAGATCCTCTTCATCAAAAATACCCTCCGCTAATCTTCGGAAAAAACGCGGCATCCCATTTTCAAGGACATTTCCACGCACACTTAGAAAAGAAGCCTCCTCATCGATTTTACCTGCTAAAGGAATCAAATCTAATTCTGTTCCGCCTGTCCCATGCAGCAATAAAAAAGTTGGTTTGCTTGCGACTTTCCCTTTTTGAAAAATATGTTTCATCGTCGTCCGTCCCCTTCCTCAAGCTAAAAAGTTTCCTTACAGTTATTGTTAGAAACTTGGTCATTTCCTAATCGTCCTAAAATGTTCATCTTTTTTAAAAATATCTCGAATACGAGATAATAGTAATACTAAATGATTTTTCCGTCAACTTTTTTGAAACCTTTCGATAAATAATAAAAAAGCACCCACTCAATGCTTACGTAATTACTACTTTTAACAAAATACCAAGTGTGATTCCTAGAAACATTGAGGAAAGTGTTCCCAGCAGAAAATATTCTGCCCAGTCCCTGTCATCCATTTGTTTAAATCGTGCAATCGATTTGGCAGTGACAATAAATCCTATTGCTGGATAGGCACTATAAAACGTTAGCAATAAAACTAGTAATCTCTCAATATAGCCGATTAATTTGCCACGCGAAAGTTCATGCTTACTAAAAATAGTATAATTGTATACCTCAGTTAATCCGTTTTTCCCCTTATGTACAATCTCTGCTTCATTTCGTTCATTTTTAAATGTATATTTCCCCTCAAAGGTTAAAAGCTGGTTGGGTAAGGTTCCTAGGAGAATTTTGATCATATGCCCGCTTACACTTGTTGCTAAGATGACAATGATGACTATAAATAGCACAGAATCAATAAAATTCAAGTCCGATTGCTTCTGAAAAAAACGTTCAATTTTAAAATCAAAACACAACTCACATACTAAAATAATTACTCCTAGATGCAGTAACTGATCTAGAACGAAGAAACCTAACCGCTTCATGTTTTCTTCGTTATTCATTTTTATATTTTCAAGCAGTTTAATCTTTAATAAATCCACCAAAAGATGCGTCAGCACGATAACAATCAAGGGGATTAATAGGTTTTTAAGGACATTCTCAACATTGAACTGGAAAATCCAGAAACTGATAAGGACAAGTGCAGTCATGAAAAAATGGTGAACGGAATGCTTTCGTAAATTCTTTCGTTTTTCAATGACCATGTCATCTGTTTGTAAATAAAAATCAGCAATTAAGTGTGCAATAACTAGACAGAAAAATAACATGGTTTCTCCTCTCTCTATGCTGGAATCTAAGAATCAATGAGTGTATTTATTCTTCCCTTCAAATCATTCTGGATGCTTTTGGTTAATTTTTCATTTATCTGTTGTGGAATGTTTGTAAATTCAGGGTAGGCCTTTTCCTGTAATGAATGCAGTATACTAATAATTTTTGAAAAAGTATCTAGGATTTCTTCACTATTTCCCTTTTTAAAATGGCTCGATATTGTAGGAGCCGTTCTCCCTAGAAGCTTACCAATCGCCTTTTGCTGATTTAAAATAAGGTAGAGCGAACATACGAGCTCCTGAATTTCCGTTTGACTCCTAATAAATTTTAGCTGCAAATTTAATAACGTATTCATCAGTTTCTCAAATTCATTTCTGAACTGGTGATAAGGTAACGAGTAATCCATATCACTTGGGTAAAACTGGTCCAGTTCAAACTTAAATAGCGTTCTGTTCTTTTCTTGTTTTATTAAATCATTTGCATATCTTGCCTGTTTGACTAATGGATGGATCCATTTTTCAAGATCCACTTCCTTTAACTCTTTTTCAATATCACCAAAAGCCAAGCCAAAATAAGGCATATGATCCTTGTATCTCCATACCCTGCTTACAAAAAATGCAATCGTATAAGCGGTTGAATAACCAGGTCCAACAAAAATAATTTCATCTCCAGCACGATGCTTTATTTGGGAAGGACCAATATTCTTTGTCCAACAAGTGATCCTGTCGACTAACTCATCCAAATATACAGTGAGTTCCTCCCCCATTTTTTCTGATGAGGAATTGCTTACATCCAGAATAAAAATAGATATAGGATAATTCATTTTTTATCCCCTTTAACCAAATTAATTAGATTATATAATCTAATTTTAATTAAATTAGGTTATTATGTCAAACTATAGACAGATTAGTTCATTTAGTGAAATTATCATTCTGGTTATTTAAAAGTGGAGGGACTCCCCTCCACTCAAACTTATAATACAACTACTCCCGAGCCTGAAACTGTCCCATAAAATACTCACATACCTTCTCTGAATTGAGTCTGGCTGCAATATAAGGCGGTTGTACTCCTTTTGCCGCCTCCACCGGTAAACCTAACCACAAAAGCTGCTCATCAATCATGATAAATGGAAACGACAGGCTTTCGTTCAGCAATTGATTTGGTTGCAACTCCGTCCAAGGCTCTCCTGAAAAGACAGTTAATTTTACAGAATGGCTCCTATTTTTCAGCTTATCCTTCCATTGTGCGGAAAGAAATGTTTGTTCTGGTAAAGAAATAATGATCGATGATCTAGCAGAATCAATGTCTCTGAATACTTTCTCTAACTTAAGTGCATGGATCCATTGCAATCTTGGGTGCTGATCCTTTATCCATTTTCCAATATCCTTTGTCCCGATAGTTTGCTGATTTCTTTCTTGATGTTCTACAAGCTGACGCATTGTTTTACGATTATAGACATGCTTCCGGATAAAGGATTGATTGCTGACATGAATGAACTTTCCCTTCGTTCTTGTGATCGCAACATTGATCAACCGTTCACTATCCTTGCCAGTTAGAAGCATCCCAGCCCGTGTTTGTGGCTCACTGTCAACGGTGTCAAAAACCATGACATCACGCTCACTGCCTTGGAATCTGTGTACGGTCGCAGCAATAATATCGGCTGCTAAGAGTTCTTGTTCATATAAATCTGATAGAATCAGCTCCATTAAATTGGCTTGAGCGCGGTATGGTGTGGCATATCCAATCGATCTTGACCCAGCCTGGTAGGATTCATGAATTAATTGAAAAGACAATAATACCTGCCACAAATTCAACCGTGAATTTGACCCCTTTTCTGTCATGCAATGTGCCCCAAGATGACTTGTATCAAGAAGTACCGCTGCCATCCCTGGAAAAGGCGCAAGGTCGACGATTCTTTTTCTACTTTTTAGAACACTTTCATGATCCCCCACAAGCGAATGATAAATGGTCTGATTCGTAAACGCAGAAATATCCGGGTGCATTCTCCGTTGCTCTTTTAATAAAAATAAGTGCGGATGAAGCATCCCATTCTTTACCCAATCGACAACGCCTGCCCGGTGGAAGATGTCCTCTTTTAGCCACATCGTGACTATCGGATCTCGAGAGGAGGCAATTGGAGGTAATTGTTTAAAATCGCCACAAATAATGACACGCTTTCCGAGTGAAGCAGCGAATGCCGCCTGAGGAACATAAGCCATGCTTGCCTCATCAAGGATTACAATCTCAAATTCTTTTTCATAGATGGCTGCATCACCCGCTGCCTTAGCCAATGTTGTCCCGACAATAAACGCATCCTTGATAAATTCAAGTTCCTTATGGCGAATCTTTTCGAGGACCCTGGCAATCTTGGTCTCAAGCTCTAGCAATTGATTTGTGTCCCTTTTACTAAAAGAACGGGCGATATCCTGTTTTAATTTCCGTCTTTCCTCTATTAAAGTTTCTTTATCTTCCGCAAGCTGAGGATCCTCTTTCAGAAGGAGTTGACTTGTTGTAACCGCTTCATGATTGGCGAGTTGCTCTCCTGTATTGAAACCATAGCGGAGCACATCCCCTTCTTGGAAACGTCCCTTCTTATTAATAAAGGTCGAAATCTCACTAATTAGAACATCAACTGCTTGGTTACTGTGTGATAAAATCAACACTTTTTTTTCCTGAAAATACTTATTAGCAGCTACACGAGCCAAGGTGTAGGTTTTACCTGTTCCAGGTGGGCCCCAAACGAAGGTAACGGGGTTGTATTTGGAACGTAAAACTAACTCATGAACATTGCTTTTACTTTTTTCCATCGGATGCTTAGCAGGCATCGAAGGGTCCATCAACCGTTTCACTCTGATTCGTTTTTGCTTATTTTTTTTCATCTCATCGAGACGTTCAATGAGCTGTTCTAGGAGCTCCCAAGGATCGTGAAAAAGCTGCGCTTCATGGATTAAATCTCCGAAAGATTGCTCCAAGGAGAGCATCGCTCCTTTACCTTCTGAAGAAAGGACTCGTCCACTCAGTTTCATGCTTCCCCATTCAAGTCGAACCTGAGACCCAATCGGTATACGGATAGAAATAGCGGTATCAAAGTAGTATGTATAGGAACCTTCCGTTGAAAGCAACCTGCCATTTGAAACTTGAAATTTATTACTGCCAAATTTTTTTAAATGGAATATTTCATTTTGAAGTGCCTGCTGCCACTCTTTAATAAAATTTATCACTTTCATAAAAATAATCCCTTCTATATGCATATTCCCTACATATCTTTAATAAAAAAGACCATTGCGCTGCTTCCGAATATTATACATTAAATATATATGGAGGGATATTTCTTATGAGTAATTTTGATTTTCTACAAATAAGCCGGAATTTTAAGAGTTATTATCAAACCCTACGGGATGTCCATTATTATCTAACGAATGATTCTGATTTAAGTGAGGAGGAATTGCAAGCCGTTTCTAAGGTATTGAGTAAATTAATTTATGGATTTATTCGTATTAAAGGAACATCTTTTAGAGAAATGGACCGCGAACAGTTCGAACAAGAATTTAATCTATTTCATCAGGATTTTCTAAAAGTCATCCAAACTAGCGGTGAAAATTATGTGGACTTTGATCAATTCACTGCTCTAATTGATGAAATAATTGGTATCGCTGTTAAGAGAACAAATGCACTTGGAAAAATTATAAAAGTAAAACAACAACCTTTAATCGAAGATGACGAAATGATTGAAGTAACTGAGGATGAAGCGGAATTAAGTAATGAAATTGAGGACAATGTTGCCGATGAAGAAGTGGTGGTTGAGGTGATCGAAGTAATGGATGAAATTAAAGAGGAAGTACCTGAAGTTAGAACTAATAGTTCTGAATTAAAAACTTTTAATACTGAATTAAAAGCTTTTAATACTGAATTTAAAACTCTAAGTCCTGATGTCGAAACTCTAAGTACTGAGGTTGAAACTCTAAGTACTGAGGTTAAAACTTTTAGTACTGATCTAGAAAATTTGAGTATTGATGTTGAAGGTGTCCAAGATGAAACTGGAAATGCTAAGAACAAAAAGCCGCACCAGGATATTGAAGTGGTAGTAGCTGATGTAGTTAAGGAGGTTAAAGTGGCGCCTGTGATGCCTAAAAAAGTGAAAAATAATTTTGTGGATGCTGCCCCAGTTGTTAATACCTTTACCGATTATGAAAGTAGTGACGATTTCCGGTTTCGACCTAGAAGGAGAAAAAATAGATAACCTCTGAAAAAAAGAACCCATGAAATTTACATTTGTAAATACATGGGTTCTTTTTTTATTTTTATCTAATTTTCTGAAGTGACTCCGTAAGTGTTTTGATCAGGAAGGTTAAATCTACCTGCTTAATCGTTAATGGCGGTGCCAATGTTAATACATTGTTATATCCTGCTACTGTTGCGCCATTTTTTCCGATGATAATTCCTTCCTGCTTACAATTGGCGATAACCTGATTGACAAGGTCATTCTCCAATGGTTCCTTGGTCCGCTTATCCTTTACTAATTCAATTCCGATCAATAACCCTTTTCCACGAACATCGCCAACATGGGGGTGATCTTGTAAAAGATTCTTCAAATCATTTAAGAGTTGCTCCCCTAAATCACGGGAACGATCAAATAATTTTTCATTTTCCATAATTTCAAGGTTTTTTAAGGCGAGCGCACAAGCAGCTGGATTTCCTCCAAACGTATTGACATGGCGGAAGTAATCATACTCCTCTGTGCCTTTAAATGCTTCGTAAATGTCTTTACGGACAGCTGTAGCGGAAAGGGGCAGGTACGCACTGGTAATCCCTTTTGCCATCGTTATGATGTCTGGCTTCACGCCATAGTTCATATACCCGAATGGCTTTCCTGTACGGCCGAAGCCACAAATAACCTCATCGACAATGAGCAGTGCCCCGTGTTTTTCACATACCTCTTTTGCCGCTTTCATATAGCCATCGGGCGGAATGAGGACACCACCTCCGGTAATAATCGGTTCCATAATCATTGCCGCAATTGTTTCACTTAACTCCCATGTCATGGTCCGGTCAATTTCTTTGACGGAAGACAATTCCTTCGGATCTCCTACATTCGTATCATCCCGGTAGGAATCCGGTGGTGAGACATGAATAAAACCTGGTGCAAGCGGTTCGTACTTGTATTTTCTTTGCGCCTGCCCGGTGGCAGCCAAGGCCCCCATAGAATTCCCGTGATACGCTCGATAGCGGGAGACAATTTTGTAACGATTATGTTCACCCTGTTGCTGATGGTATTGTCTTACTATTTTAAAGGCGGTTTCGTTTGCCTCAGAGCCGCTGTTTGAGAAAAAGATGACATATTCATCACCTAACATCTGATTCAGCTTTTCTGCTAGTTTAATTGCTGGAACATGGCTTTGTGAAAGTGGAAAATAGGCCATTTCCTTCAGTTGTTCATAGGCCGCTTCGGCAAGCTCGGTCCTGCCATAACCGACGTTCACACACCAAAGGCCTGCCATCGCATCTAAGTAACGTTTCCCGTCGGCATCAGTCACCCATGACCCTTCAGCCTTGGCTGCAACGATTGTGGCTTTAGGGTTATAAGGCTTCATTGAGTGCCATACATATTTATCATCCTGTTCCAATAAAGTTTCCTGAGGACGACTTGTTTGAACCATCGTGCTTCCCTCCATTTCAAATTATGGTGCCTGACACCAAAAGTAATATTGCCACTTGCTTAACCGTCAAAACGAGAGGTAATCATTTTTTTGCGCGTATAGAAATTTAAGCCGTCTTTCCCGTTTACATGCATGTCACCATAAAAGGAATCCTTCCAGCCCGAAAATGGGAAGAATGCCATTGTTGCTGGTACGCCAACATTTATGCCAAGCATACCTGCTTCTGCTTCTTCACGGAATTGACGGATCGCTTTCGCATTGTTCGTATAGATGGTTGCGCCGTTGCCATACCTGGACTTTCGAATATATTCCAACCCTTCGTCTAAATCATTGGCACGTAGGAGACTTAATACCGGGGCAAAGAGTTCCTCCTTGGCAATTGTCATTTCAGGTGTGACGTGATCAAAAATAGTAGGTCCCAAGAAATTTCCTTCTGGGAGCTCATCCATTTCTCTGCGTCCATCCCTAATCAAATCAGCGCCTTCCGCAAGCCCATTTTCAATATAGCCAAGTACTTTTTCACGGTGTTCCCTCCGGATAATCGGTGTTAATAACACTTCATCATCCATTCCGTTACCAATGATTAGTTCATCTGCCTTTTTCTTTAATGCGGCTACAAACGGCTCATTATCACCGACAACAACAACTGCACTGCAGGCCATACAACGTTGTCCCGCACTTCCAAACGTAGAAGTTATCACATGTTGGACAGCCTTATCCATATCTGCATCAGGCATGACAATATGATGATTTTTAGCTCCAGATAGGGCTTGAACTCTCTTTCCTTCTGCAGCAGCTCGCTGATAAACATACTTTGCAACAGGTTGTGAGCCAACAAATGAAATGGCCGCAATGTCCTTATGCTCGAGTAAGCCATTGACAACATCATGAGCACCGTGGACCACATTTAACACGCCTTTTGGTGCACCAGCTTCCATGAACAACTCTGCTAATCTATTAGCTAATATTGGTGTGCGTTCAGATGGCTTTAGCACAAACGTATTACCACAAGCGATCGCTAGCGGGAACATCCATAGCGGGACCATCATCGGGAAGTTAAAGGGTGTAATCCCGCCGACAATCCCTACAGGGTATCGGAACATTTCGGAATCAATATCTTCAGCAATACCTGATAACGTTTCTCCCATCATTAAGGTTGGAGCACCTGATGCAAATTCAACACACTCAATCCCGCGCTGGACCTCACCGTAAGCTTCTTTGTATGCCTTTCCATTTTCTAGCACAATTAATCTTGCTAATTCTTTATGGTTTTCAGTTAACAGATGGTGGTATTTAAAAAGAATTCTGGCTCTTTTTGGAACCGGGACATTTTTCCACTCCTTAAAAGCAGCCTTAGCCGCTGCTACTGCTAGATTTACATCCTCTTTCGTTGACACAGGTACCTTTGTTAACAGCTCATTCGTAGCAGGATTGGGTACATCTAGTGTTTGGACGCTGTTCGAGTTCACCCATTCACCGTTAATGAAATTCTTTAAAATGGCCGTATCTTTTTTTATTACATTCATATATATAACCTCCTAATTTTTTTAATATAGTGTTTTGAATTTTCTACCTTGATAGCCTTATAATCTCATTATCTCGTATCTAAACCATGCTTTCATTAGACAAAATGTTAATTGAGGCGAAACAATTCTTTGACGATTTGAATAGTAATTGGACATTTATTCTGTTTTTCTGAAACTGGTATTGCTTGTATTTTGTTGGGAAGCTGATAAGTAATCTTGGACAAGAAGCATGAATTCGATAGCTACTCGTTTTTCATGATCCATAAAGTCTTCTCCCAGAATGTTTTCAAGCTTTTGCAGGCGATGGTACAGTGTTTGCCTGACAATAAAAAGCTTGCTTGCGGCTTCTTGTTTTGATCCATTACATTCTAAATAGACCTTTAATGTCTCTAGCAGCTTGCCATTATATTTTTGATCATATTGAATAACAGGCTGTAAATACTCTGCTGCAATCTCTTTTAGGTTAACGTGTTTACTCATTTGTGAAATAAGACGATATAAATGCAGATCCTCATAAAAATAATAGGTCGCTTTATTGGTCATCTTTTGCTGTATTCGCTGAGTTTCCTTCGCTGTGAGATAACTTCTATGTACTTCATTAAAATTTCCAATAAAATTTCCTACCGCAATCAAGATTTTTGCTGAGCACTGTTTTCTAATAAACTCTGATTCGGTAATGGATTCAATTGCCTTCTTAATCCGTTCCTTTACATTCTTTTTCGTCCGATTATTTACAAGAATGAATGTTAGCTCATTCCTTTTTTCAACAGGAAACACAGTGAAGCCATTCTGTTCAAATACCGAGCGAAATAATAACTTTAAATAGGTAACATCTTGGGTTATTCTTTCTTTTAGAGGAATAAGCTTTGTGATTAAGACCACTGCATCATTCGTTTTTGTTTTAATCCCGTTCTGTGTAAAATATTCACTAATGCTTTCGAGTGAATGTTCACCCTCAAGCCAGCCGTAAAGCCACTCAAACTCCTCGACGCGCTTTTTTTCTTCGACATACATTTCCCTTAATAAATGCTGGGCCAGTGCTGTTGCGGTACGATCCAAAATCAATAAATCGTATTCACTGATAGGGATATCCTCTGAATAAATAAATAACTCTGCATATTCTTGACCAAATAAGAATATAGGGGCAGACGCTATATGATCACATGGGTGTATTTCGGTCCCTTCAAGCTGGGTCATTAGTTTTTTTTGTTCTGCTTGACTAATTTCCGGGACAAATTCATAGTCCAGATTCTTTAAGCGGAAAATAATTTGTAAATCCAATGCAGAAAAAATGCATTGAAGAATATCACCATAACTCTCCATCGTTAGAAGTCGTTTATTTAAGCTTTGCGAGTAATGCTCTAAATCTGAAATCTTCTGGTATTGCTGGTTAATAATGATTGAGTGGATGTCTTGAGTAATTTTCACAAACGGAACTTCCTGTGTAAAAATAATAATCGGAAATTGATGTTCATTAGCAATATCTATGACTTCCGCTGGGATGGCTGTCATGTATGTCCCCATTTCAATACATAAACCAGCTGCATTGTTTTCAAGAAATTCCATTACCATCGAAACAAATAAATCGGTATTATCTTTCCAGGCAACACCTGTTGCTAGAATAAGTTCATCTCCATTAAGAAGATTTCGAATACTGGTGACCTCGACGATATGAACCCATTTGACGAATCGATGAATACCGTCTTCCCCAGCGATAACCCGTGCATGTTCAAAATGCTTTCGATTTAAAATATCTGCCACCGTTAATTGAAAATGTTCTTTCATCATTTGGCTCTCCTCGCAAAAGTGAAAACAGAATAATAGGTGAAAAAGGATTGGTCCTGCAACCAATCCTTTCACTATATTTCTAGAGTATTATCGGGAAGTATACTTTTATTTCACTAAGCATTGACTCAAATTCATTACGATCTAGAAAGTCTTCAGACTGCCAATTTTCCATGATCCAGGCCACTAATTCTTTAGGAGAGTTGAAGTACTCACCGCTAGAATCAGATTTTCGTATCGTATAACGTCCATTGTCTTCATCTATTGTGACTACACAAGGGTACGCATTATCCTTTGATCTTAAATAGAATTCCAAACTTCCCACCCCTAATATTATCTTTTAACACTTAGCACTCACGAACTTGTGTGATTCTGTTTCAATAAAAGACTAGTAAAATATTTTCGTGCATTTGCTGTTCCAATCAAAAGTGTTTCAAATACATTTCCTTTGGGATGTAAAAATTCAACAGTAGCCCCATTTAAATGTTCTTTAACCCCATTAATTCGATAGCCTTTCTGAATAAAGAAATCAATTTTGTCTCTTTCATCTAGAAATTGCTGATAATCTGACATCCAATCTCCCCCTTTTAATTTCATAAACTATTTGTTATATCCTGTTTTGTTTAATATAAATCTACATTATTTGGAATTTCCTCCATTACTGTTTCAAATGCGTTTTCTTCAATTACCCAATCCCGGCCAACGGAAATACCTAAATATTTCTCGTCGCTCGGATCCACGATTTCTGCCTGAGGATACTTTTGGAACCACCAGTATTTGGCGAGCACATAATACACCCCAGCACCAATGATAAAACCAACTAAAAACCCATAATTCGGAACAAAGTAAGCTGCTACTGCCCCAATAATCCAGGCAATAAATCCAGCTAAATTTACTCCGCCCATATATTTAAATTGGCCATGGTTCTCGTATAATTCTGTTACATTTACACGTCTTTTCCGAAGCAGATAATAATCAGCAAACAATATACCGACTATTGCTGCTAGAATACCTCCGACAAAGAGAAGAACTTGAATAATAACATCAAACAACTGCCATGGCTGAACAATAGTTCCGACAATTCCAGCAGTGATGACCCCTGCCCAAAATGGGAACTTCGGACCGCCCACGTTTGAAAAAATGGTTGCTGCTGGCACAACATTTGCTGCCGTATTGGTCGACCACTGGGCTAGGACAATCATTAACAGTAATATAGCAAGGATAAAGCCGCTTGCTGCCTTTTGGAGTGCGACCACTGGATCAGCGTTTAATACGGCAATATAGGAAACCGCACCAATGACAATCATAAATGTTTGTGTAAGTGGCATTGCGACAAGGTTCCCCATTAAAGAAGCTCTATTTCGCTTAAACCAGTTCTTTTCATTTTTTGGTGCCTTGATGAAGCGTGAAATAGTGGGAATATCTGCACTTAATGTCGCCCAAAAACCCATATTACTAAAAATAACAACTAAAAAGGCTGAAAAAGCAGCGCCGCCGGTTACAGGGGACTCGACCCAACTCCAGACCTCTCTGCCTGCAGCTGTTGCCTGATCTGATAATGACACATACATCCATAGTGAAATAATCAGAATAATAGGTGCGGCTAAATCGGCAAATCGCTCAATCGATTTTATACCAAGTGCAGTATTAATCAGTTGAACCGCTGCAAAGATTAGAAAGCAAACAAACCAATTATCAAAGCCAAATAAAATATTTAAGATACCATTCATCGCCGTCGAGCCAAAGTAAGTATTTACGCCGAACCACATCGATGCCGTTATTCCTCGGGTAATAGAAGGGATATGGGTTCCGATTGTTCCAAACGGTGCTCTCATATAAACAGGGAAGGACAAGCCATGTTCAATTCCGATATCTGAGATCAATGAAATGAAAAATCCAATCGCAAGACTTCCAATGATCGTTGCCAGAATGACCCATGGTAAAGATAAACTCTTAACCCCTGCTCCACCAATCGCAAAGGTGGCAAGTACGACCACCATTCCTACCCACATAAACGAGTAACCTAATTTAGTGATTGTCCTGTCCTTATGGTGAATCGGTAATAAATCTGGTGATTTTAAGTGGCTTTTTTTCATGTGAACACTCCTTGTTTTCGGTTTGATTTTCTAGAATCCTAGACAAATTCAACAAACGGTCAACAAACAATTAATAAGGCAATTGCTCAGCAAATCTGAGCAATTGCAAATAGGAGTAGTTCGATTAGTGTTTGAGTGAAACTAAGATAATTAGCTAGATAGATAGTGTTTCACTTTGGTTTACTAGTGTATTTTTATTATATTTTGCCCTCTTCAAATATTGGCCAGAACCTGGTTTTCCAACAAATTGCTTGTCGCGAACAACAAATTCCCCACGAGACAACACCGAAACAGGCTCGCCGGTTACCTTCATACCTTCAAACGCATTGTAGTCAACAGCCATATGATGTGTTTCGGCCGAAATCACACGTTCGATATTCGGATCAAAGATAACAAGGTCTGCATCTGCACCGATGGTGATTGTCCCTTTTTTCGGGAATAATCCAAAAAGCTTTGCGCTGCGGGTTGAGGTAATATCAACAAATTGATTCAGACTAATCCGTCCCTTCTTCACCCCCTCAGAGAATAAAACCGACAAACGATCTTCAATAATTGGACCGCCGTTCGGTATTTTAGTAAAATCATCTCTTCCTAAATCCTTTTGCCCTTTAAAATCAAAGGAACATTGGTCAGAACCAATTGTTTGCAATTGACCACTCTTCAAAGCATTCCAAAGAACATCCTGATTCCACTTCTCTCTTAATGGCGGTGACCAAACATATTTAGCCCCTTCAAAATTAGGCTTTTCTAAATAGCTTTGATCAAGGACTAAATATTGAGGACAGGTTTCTCCCCAGACATCAAAGCCCTTGCTTCGGGCTATCGCTATTTGTTCCACTGCATCTGCACAGGAGACATGTACTACATATAGCTGTGAATTGGCAAGTCCCGTGAATTTTGCTGCACGCCCTGTAGCTTCGCCCTCTAATTCCTGCGGTCTCGTTAGTGCGTGATAAATCGGGGCCGTTTTCCCTTCATCAAGGGCTTTTTTCGTTAAGTAATCAATGACATCCCCATTTTCTGCATGGACCATGACCAAGGCTCCGTGTTCTTTTGCAGAGATAAGTGTCTTGAACAATGTTTCATCATCCGCTTGAAATACATTTTTGTAAGCCATAAATACCTTAAAAGAGGTAATTCCTTCTTCAGTAATAACTTGAGGGAGCTCACTGAGAACATTCTCGTTGATTTCTGAGATCATTAAGTGGAAACCATAATCAATAACAGCTTTTTCTCCTGATTTATCATGCCATGTTTGAATCGCATTTTTCAGCGGCTCCCCCTTATTGGTTAAGCAAAAATCAATAACCGTTGTCGTTCCGCCAAAGGCAGCAGCAATGGTCCCTGATTCGAAATCATCCTTTGTCACCGTTCCACCAAATGGCATATCGAGATGGGTGTGTGGATCGATCCCTCCTGGAAAAACAAAACAGCCTTTCGCATCGATTATTTCCGCGCCAGTCACTGATAGATTCGTCCCGATTAGTGATATTTTACCATCTTCGATTAATATTTCTGCTTGGTATGTGTCTGTAGCCGTGACAATGGTCCCGTTTTTGATAATTTTTTTCATCAATAATTCCCTCCAAATCTTCTACTTGGTTAGATCTGCTTTACATTCTACAACTCCACTTAAGGCAGCCTGTCGTTCATTCCAAGTCATCGGCGGCAGTTCTCTTGCTGCTTCGACCATATCAATCGCCCCATCTACAGGACATACGATCGAACATAAATTACAACCGACACAATCCTCTTCCCTCACTTTGAGGAAGCTCTTTCCATTTGCGTCCGTCAACATATCGATACATTGATGCGAGGTATCTTCGCAGGCGATATGGCACTTATTGCAATTGATACAAACCTCGGTATTGATTTTTGCGACGATATTGTAATTTAAATCCAAGTTGCCCCAATCGGAGTATTTAGGGACGGATTTCCCAATGATTTCAGAAACAGAATCAATCCCTTTACTATCTAGATAATTGCTTAATCCTTCAATCATGTCCTCAACAATTCGGAAACCATGGTGCATGGCGGCCGTACAAATTTGAACGCCTGTCGCTCCCATCAACATAAATTCAACGGCATCCCTCCAATTGGAAATACCGCCAATCCCCGAAATTGGCACGTTAATATGCGGATGTCTAGCACATTCAGCGACCATATTTAAGGCAATCGGCTTAACTGCAGGTCCGCAATAGCCGCCGTGTGCTCCCTTCCCAGCCACATGTGGAATGGTATTCCAAGAATCTAGGTCGACGCCCATGAGGCTATTAATCGTATTAATCATACTGATCGCATCAGCACCACCGTTGCAAGCAGCTTCAGCTGTTGCAGTAATATCAGTGATATTTGGCGTTAATTTTACAATAACAGGTGTCTTAGCAACTTCTTTCACCCAAAAAGTCTGACGCTCAACAAGTGCAGGGACCTGGCCCGAAGCCGAACCCATGCCGCGCTCTGCCATCCCGTGGGGACATCCAAAATTCAACTCAAGTCCATCAACACCGACATCCTCCACACGTTTAACGATTTCATGCCACTTTTCCTGCTTTGGTTCCACCATTAACGAAGCAATGATCGCATGGTTAGGAAATCGCTTTTTGGTTTCATAGATTTCTTTTAAGTTGACATCTAAAGGTCGGTCGGTGATTAGTTCAATATTATTGAAACCGGCCACCCTTTGTCCGTTAAAACTAATTGCAGCAAACCTTGATGATACATTCAAAATAGGATCGCCCAATGTTTTCCAGACTGCCCCACCCCAACCAGCTTCAAAGGCTCTCTGTACCTGATAGCCAGAGTTGGTAGGCGGTGCTGATGCCAGCCAGAACGGGTTAGGAGATTTAATCCCTGCAAGATTAATACGTAAATCAGCCATCTATTTTTCTCCCCTTTTTATCAAATAAGAAGTTATTTTGCCGTTCCGACATAAGAATATTGTTTATGAATGGAATAGGCCACATCTTTTCCCTGTTGCGCAGCGGTTACGACCATGGCGTCCCCATTCCCTTTACCAAACACAACATCGCCGCATGCAAACACTTTGGGATTAGAGGTTTGGAAGGTTTCTTTATCTACCTTGACAACCCCGCCATCATGGCTAAGATCGAACCCTTCAATTAATTTCAGGTGTCTGGTTTGCCCGATTGCTTTTACCACAGCATCGACAGGAAGCACATATTCGGATCCCTCGATTGCTACAGGTCTGCGCCGTCCATCTTTTTCTGGGTCCCCCAGTTTCATTTTGATACACTCTATTCCGGTTACCTTCCCGGTTTCATCACCGATAATCCTTTTTGGTGCTGTTAACCAGCGGAATTCCACACCGTCTTGTTTGGCAAAATCATATTCAAATTCATAGGCCGTCATTTCTTCTTCCGTTCTCCGGTATAAGATTTTGACGTTTTCAGCTCCTAACCGAACGGAACAAGTCGCACCATCAATCGCGGTATTCCCAGCACCAATTACGACAACCCGTTTTCCAACAAACTCTTCGGATAACTGGCCACTTTTTGTTGCCTTGACAAATTCAATCGCATCAAATACACCCGCTAAGTTTTCGCCTTCAACTCCCAGGTTTGGAACATGTGCCATACCTACTGCCAATACTACATAATCAAAATTTTCAGTAATTTCTTCCGCTGAAATATCCTTGCCGACCATTGTGTTCGTTTTAATGGTTACATTCAATTTCTCAACCTGCTCTACTTCCCAGAAGGAAATTCTTTGAGGTAAACGGAAAGAGACAATTCCATACGTATTTAAGCCGCCTGCTTTCTCGGCCCCCTCAAATATCGTAACCTCGTAACCCAATCTCGCCAGTTCCCTTGCCGCCGATAGTCCAGCCGGACCACCGCCGATGACAGCAACTGTTCGTTCATTCGCTTGACCTGGTCGAAAAAGTACTTGATCATTTGTCATTGCCCAATCCGTAGCATATCTTTGTAAATTGCCTATCATAATCGGCTTGGTTGAATGATTTAGGACGCAAGCTCCTTCACATAGTTCATCCGTTGGACAAACCCTAGAACAGCTTGCACCAACTGGATTTGAGGACATGATTGTTTTAGCAGAACCTAGTAAGTTTCCTGAGGCAATTTTTTTAATAAAGGTTGGAATATCAATACCTGTCGGGCAGGCCTTTATACATGGAGCATCATAGCAATAGAGGCATCGATTGGATTCTTCAACAGCTTCTTGGTTTGTCAGTCCCTGCTCCACCTCTAGAAAGTTCTGATCAAGATTGGATAAGGAAATACGCTGCATTTTTTCATTCGCCAAAGAGAAGCCCTCCTTCTTATATGAATGGTTTACGGCCAATACATATGGAATAAATAAATTATTTAAGTGCTGATCTTTAAAATGTAAGCGCTTTAATAAACTGATATTACCAAAAAAGGACCAACTCCTTTAGTCAATTATCTATTTTGCAGAAAATTCTGCATCTTATTATAATTATACAGACTGATTTTAGACATTTCACCTAACAATCTGTAAATTGATGCAAGCATTTAATTAATCATTATGTAAAAAGAAAGTAGTTTACTATGAATGCAACCCAAGGGGAGTATTGTTGTCAGATGAAAATTGGAAATGATAAAGAATTTTGGATATAGTTTTATCAGCGGGCAGATTTCTTGTACACTTTTCTGAATTCTTTTTCAATTTAACACAATGATACCAAAAATATTGTAAAAAGAAATCGAATTGTCAATCTTTCTTACATGCTTTATTTGTTCAGTTTCTAAAGTCTAATCCGTAAAGTATTACTTACCTAACAATACATCATCCTTCTAAGGACCACTGGCTTCTAATGAAACAATCTTAAAAAACTTCTCGACATTTTCTACGAAAGTGGAGGAATCTACACCTTTTTTATAAAAAAAAGTGTACCAACCATTTATTGAAGGTACACCCAGCCATGTTTAACTCTGAAAATATTTAGACAACTCGATAACCATTGCTCCCATTCTCTCATTTTCAGGAACAAGGATCCGTTCTACCCCTTGCTCTTTTAATGCTGCTGCGGTTACTTTTCCAACGGCTGCAGCTACTGTTTTTTGTTTGAAGGAATCAATGATGTCTGTCAAGATTTCATGTTCTCTTGCATAATCAAAAAGCGAGTGAACCTGGGTTGCCGTAGTAAAGCATACCGCGTCACATTCCTCGGACTGAAGTTCATTACATAACTTTGCCACTATCTCTTTTTCAGGTGCTATATGCTGGTATGGGAGTAACTTCTGGACAGTGGCACCGCGATCTTTGAGAAATTTTGTTAATGCTGGTGCTGTTTCCCCGTGAAGTTGTAACATAACTCTTTTTCCAGAGAGATCTACGGTTTCGAGTGATTGAGCTAATCCCTTTGTTGTTCCATCCTCATCGACAACGATTGGTTTAATCTCATATTTCTTTAATGCAGATAGTGTTTTATAGCCTCTAGATGCTATCTTTGCTTCACGAAGGTTCTTTAAAAAGGACTCTTTTAATCCAAGCTTTGTTGCTAAATCCACAAGTGTCTCAAAACCAATCCCCGTTGTGAAGATCACCCAATCGGCACCTTTCTGTACAAATTCGCGTAAATCAGGTTCCACTTCCTTTTCTGCTAAAAATACAGTCCCTTGCAGGGTACGGACTAGAGGAACACCTCCTTGTTTTCCAATTATCGTACTTATTTCTTCTATTTTTCGCGAACCGCAAATGACGACTCGCTTTCCAGTTAAACCCTTTTCCATTGCACTAACCTCTCAATTCTTATTATTTTTTTTCTCTTGCGATTCGTTCAATCTCATGTGAAGGATAAATGTTCACGCCACTTTTATCAGTCTGGGCCACGGCTGCCATTGCTGCAGCGACGTTCCTTGCTTCAATCGCTTTATAAGGCCGTAATGGGCCAATCATAAGTAAATTTAAAATGGCACTTGCTTTTTCCGCAATTCTTTCCCCAAAACGAAACTCTGTCCGCTCTCCTAACAATAGTGATGGCTTGAAAATATGAACTGATGGTATAATTAACTTACGTAGAGCTTCCTCCACTTGTCCCTTCACTTGATTGTAGAAAATCAATGATTTAGAATTTGACCCCATCGCTGTTATTATGAGAAATTTCTCTACACCACTTTTTGATGATATTTTTGCTGCCTCGACCGGATATTTATAGTCTACTTTTCGAAAAGCTTCCTTGCTTTTTGCCTTTTTAATAGTAGTTCCTATACAGCAAAAAACATCTGTTACCTGAAACAATTCTTGGTATTTATGCAGCTGATCAAAATCAACAATATGTTCTTCACATGATGGATCATTGAATTCAATCGGTCTTCGTACTAACAAATGGATTTTTTCATAATTATTTTGTTGGATGAGGGTTTTTACTAATTCATTTCCTACTAGTCCGCTAGCACCTAGAACAAGTGCCGTTTTATTTCCGATACTCACAATATATCCCCTTTCTATCCAACCATTTATCTCAAAATTTCTTTAACAAAAGAGATAAGATATTATTTATATCGGTATCATTAAGATTATTACACAATCCTCGTGAATAATGAAGAATATTAATCCTTAGATGTATAATTTTGACTCTGTATCTTACTCTAAAAGGAAGATACAAAATTCAATGAGGTAAATATGGAAGATCACGATAAAGTTGTCAATATAATAGATTATTTTTGTTCAATTATTTTTTCCTTGGACATACTGAGGATGTGAAAAATTTTTTAAGGAGGAACATGGATGACTAACGATTTCCAATTTAGTAATTTTATTAATGATGTATCGCTGCAAACAAAAATGGAGAATGTGTGGAGTAATACTTGTGGTTCATGGGAGAATTGCAACGAAGAAACGATTCAATCTTTCCTAGCCCAGTGCCTCGATTATAATATTGACCCACAGTACTGCATGAGTTGGGTTGAACAACATAAGGAAGAAATACCCAATTGGACTAATGTCTCGGAAACATCGCTAGGCTGGGTAAACCAGCACACATCAACGGGTTCAGCCATTTCGATTACAGAGCGGGATTTTAGTTGATTTTTAGGGAGGGGGTAAAACCCTCCCTTTTCATTTACCGTACAGAGAAAATTTACGATCCCTTGGTAAATGGAAGTCTTTTCATTTACCCAAAAATAAAAAAAGTGCTTCTGTGGTCATTTAAATCTATGAATCAAATCTACTAACCTTTCTAATCCATCGAGCAGTCTTGGTGAGGGGCGGCAGTACAGTTCTTCCTCAAGAATGAGAATTTGGTCATCACTTTTAAATCCTAGTTCTTCAAATCCCGTTCTCTTTTTTACAAGGCTTTTTTGAATCTTATCTTTCCTCACTCCTACCCAAGCAAGACAAATAAAATCGGGCTTGCGACTTATTACATCTTCCCATTCCGTTTGAACACTGGCCAATTCAACATTCTCAAAAATGTTCATTGCCCCAGCAGCTTCGGAAATCTCCGTGAGCCAGTTTATTTTTCCTGGTGTGAAAATCGGCTTTGGCCACCATTCCCAGTACAAACGTGGTCGGTAACTTTGATTTGCACTCTGCTTTTTTACTTTTTCAAGCCGGGAACGAAATTGCCGTGCCACCTCCACTCCCCGTTCACGTTCGCCAAGAACTTCAGCCGTTGTGATTAAATCGTTTTCAATATCTGTTAGTGATTGTGGATTTAAAACAAGATGGGGGATTCCTCGTTTCTTTAGAGCTTCAACATTTTTTTCCATCCCTGGAACACTTAAGGAGGCCAGGACCATATCTGGCTCAAGGTGTTCAACCAAATCCATGTTAATCGATAAATCGGGACCTAACTTAGGCAGACTTTCGATTGAGGCGGGCCAATCGGAAAAGTCATCCACCCCTACTAATAAGTGTGTTAAACCCAGATATTCCATGACTTCGGTATTACTAGGGCACAAGGAAATGACTCGCATGATCTACCATCTCTCCTCTCATTTTAGCTATAGCAAAAGAATCATAAAACGCATGGATGGAATATCATCCATGCGCTTTTGGGTATTTTTATTTCCTTTCCCCTTCTACGGCCTCAACCAACTGAAATAGAAAGCTATAAATGAGCTGGAACGCCTCACCTATGGATATCTCTTCGTTAAAACCTTCCACATAGTTTAGGGCAAAATTCAAATTCCATAATCCATCTTCCAAGCTGAACATTAAGTCGAATTTTGCTTCATCCCCGTGTAATTGGGTATTTAAATTTTCCTTTAACGCTTTTTCAAATTTCTTTTGTAGTTTTAATCCCAACATTACATCGTATGTCCCAAATACATCATCCGCTTCTAATGAAACAGCCTCGACACCAATTAAATCAAACCAATTGGACTCTAAATAAATAAATTCATTTTTATGCATTTTTAAGTAATCGAGAGGCTGAGTCAAGAATGAAGACGATTCATTCTTTAGCATATTTTCTGTTTCTTTATCACAACGTTCAATGTAGGCGTCTGCAAAGCGCACACTAACATCCTTCTCCGCAAATTGGATATTATCACCCAGCTGATTTTTTTCGAGATACTCTTTTTCTTCTTTAAAAATGGTAATACTATTGCCGTTTGGGTTATTTTGCTGTTCAGATATGTACTGTTTGATTTGGTCTTTTAACATCAGGAATGTCCTCCTATGATTCACTTTTCTATTTTAATATTGAGTGTTTATGTGTAAAAAAGCAAATGTGATAATGTTATTTTGCAAAAAAAAGAGGTGACTATATAAAAGCCACCCCTCTAATTGCTATTTAATTTTCCGCTAATTTCGTTTTTACCTTTTGAGAGGACTGCTTTACCTCACCTGGATCTTCTGCTTGTTTTGCCCGTTTAATAAATAAGGCAAGAACTAAAGCGAGACCAGCGATAAATACACTTACAAAGAAAGCATCATTAATTCCTTCCAACAGAGCTTGCATCTCAATTTGATGTTGCATTTTTAGTTTCATGGCTTCTGTAACCTTTATTGACGGGTTAGGTACAACCTTCTTTGCAGCCTCAACTATTTCAGTTGCATGTGTTTTCGCACGAGTTGTCATAATCGTCACCAACAACGCTGTACCAATGGCACCAGATACCTGCGACATCGTATTATTCATCGCCGTGCCATGAGGATAAAACCGTGCCGGTAATTGGTTTAAGCCATTGGTCGTAACTGGCATATTTACCATCGAAAAACCAAACATACGGATCGTGTATAAAACAATTAAATGAGTATAAGTGGTTTCCAGTGTTAATTTACTTAATAAATAACTTGTTATTACTGTAATCGATAAACCAATAATAGCTAAAGCACGACCACCGAACTTATCAAAAAGTTTACCTGTAATCGGCATCATAATGGCCATTAGAATTGCCCCTGGCAACAGCATTAAACCCGCATCTATCGGGGAAATCCCGCGAATATTTTGAACATAAATTGGCAGAAGAAGCATTCCTGAAAACATCGCCATTGTAACTACCATGGAAATAGAAGAAGATAAAGCAAACATTGGATATTTATAAATCCGGAAGTTAAGAAGTGGCCGTTCTTGACTTAATTGACGCAAAATAAATATTACCAATGAAATGAGCCCAACAGCAAGAGTACCATAAACCTGCGGACTATCCCATCCTTCTTTTCCAGCTGAACTAAATCCATAAAGTATTCCGCCGAAACCTACGCTTGATAACACCACAGATAAGAAATCAAGACGAATATCAACCTTACCTTTTTTATCTTTAAGTAAGAAAAAGCCAAGCAAAACGACGAGAATCGCTATTGGTGTGACAAAATGGAAGAGCATTCTCCAGTCATAGTGTTCGATAATCCAACCGGATAAAGTCGGTCCAATTGCCGGAGCAAACATTAATACTAACCCGAAAACCCCCATTGCTAATCCCCGTTTTTCAACTGGAAAACTTGTTAACATTACATTCATTAACAAGGGCATCATAATCGCTGACCCAGAAGCCTGAATCATCCGACCAGATAACAATAGAGGAAAGGCATGAGCAAAGCCTGCTAATACAGTTCCTAACGTAAATAAAAGCATGGCTGCTAGGAATAATTGCCGAACAGAAAATTTTTGAATTAAAAATGCTGATAATGGAATCAGAATTCCATTTACTAACATAAAACCGGTTATCAACCACTGACCAGTTGATGGGTCAATTTTTAAGTCAGTCATGATCGAAGGCAGTGCGATATTTAATAATGTGTTATTTAAGAATGCAATAAAAGCTCCGATAATCAGTATGGCAAGAACGCCATACGGTGGGCCAGCTGTCTTTTTTATGGTTTGATCCATTAAATTTCCCCCTATAATATATGTTCAATTTTTTATACCCCTGTTTCACACTTACATAATAATATACGCTCAGTTTAATTTTTGCAATTAAAAAAACCTACAAAATTATGGATTTGTAATAATGCTTTAAATAATGTACTATATTTTTATACTGATAGTACAAATGGAAATAAAGGTGATTTTATGAATGACCGAAAGCAGCATGTAGTAAATATGGCTCATCAATTATTCATCGAAAAAGGATTCCAAGCGACATCTATTCAAGATATTTTAGACTATAGCGGGATTTCTAAAGGAACGTTTTATAATTATTTTTCATCTAAAAGCGAATTATTAATCGCGATTTATAAAACAATTTTTAATAGGCTCGAAAAGGATCGAAACGATTTATTAATCGGTCAAAACCCTTCTAGTATTGAGATTTTTATAAAGCAAGTGGAAATGCAAATGATTTCTAATAGGAAAAATAAATTAATTGCCCTTTACGAGGAAGTATTGTCCTCTAATGATGCTGACCTTAAACAATTTATCCAACGGTGTCGTTTAAATTCACTTCGTTGGTATTACAATCGGTTTATCGACATCTTCGGCGAAGAGAAAAAACCATTCCTGCTAGATTGTGCGATTATGTTTCAAGGGATATTACAATATAATGTTCAATACAATAGAATGGCCCATGAATCTGGTGAAAAAGTAAACAGTGTTGTCCGCTACAGTGTAGCGCGTTTGGTTAAAATGGTGGATGAGGTTTCTGAATCAGGGGATCAATTAATAGAGCCTAAAACTATAGAAAAATGGGTCCCTGGCTGCCAAAAAAACAATCATGAGATAATCACTCAACTGATGAAAATAGCGGTAACGTTAAGGGCATCGATAACGAAAAGCATTCAAGATGTAGAAGAACAAAGCAAATACAATGAACTTCTGGATTTTATTCATGAGGAAATCATCCATACAAAATCACCAAGAAAGTTTCTTATTCAAAGTGCCCTATTATCATTAACGCAAAACCCCGAATCACTTTGGAAAAAAGAACTAGGGCAGCTTAATGAATTGATCGAGGCTTTTTATAGTGTGACAGAGTCGGAAGAAACAAACCCCTAATCTAAGGATTAGGGGTTTGTTTTGTGTATGTAAGGCTTTTATTATTTGATAAGCGTTGCTGAATTTCCCAAATAAAGTAATTCCTTGAATATTGTTTTACCACCACGATTGCATCCTTACCATTTTTTGTAAATATTAACCCTGAACCCATTTGTTCTTGAAACTTCCATCCTTTTGATTTCATATATTTTTTTGCAACATTATAGCTGCTATCTTGACTACTTTCGGATAAGTATCTGCTTCGTTTATCTGTTTTTGAGAACAGCTCAAATTCAGAATCGGAAAAGTGAAGCTTCATTGCAGAAATAATTAATGGTAATGGATTTCCCTCCTGAAAAATCGCAGAACCAAAACTGCTGAAAACTAGACCAAATCCTATGACCAAAACGATCAATAGGATAACAGCCATTTTTCTTATCCCCTCCACCCGTTCGCCTCCTTATTTATCTGCTTCTATTTAATTTGACGACGGATGGGTATTTTTGGTTTCAGATAGAAATATTTCATTTTCATTAAAATGTTTTAAGAAGACGGTAATGAATTTATTAATTATGATTAAGAGTTATTTAATAAAGGAAAGTTGCAATAATAGAGGTATCATAATAGACATGATCAATGCGGAGGTAATCATCGCTATGCTCCCCATGACCCCTTCTATTTCTCCCCATTCAAATGCACGGTTGGCACCAATTGCCTGAGCAGAGGTTCCTAACGCTAATCCCTTAGCAATTCTACTTCTAATTCGAGTAAAATTTAAAAGAATTGGCCCAACCATTAAAGAAAAAACCGCAGAAATACAAACAAATAAAATCGTAAGTGACGGAATTCCCCCTAATGACTGGGATACGGATAAGGCAATTGGAGCAGTGACTGATTTTGGAATAAGCGACAACATAATTTCCTTATTCATGTGCAAATACTTCGTCAACAAGACAATTGAAATTACACCAGTTAATGTGCCTGGCATGACCGCCCCGAAAATAATTAAGAAATTTTTTCTAATAATTCTCACATGTTTATATAAGGGAACAGCCAGTGACACAGTGGCAGTCCCTAATAAAAGTGAAAATATTCCTGTTCCAGATGAATATTGGGCCACTTGTACATGAGAAAGCGTCAATAAACAAATGATGAAGACTGTTACAGTATATAACGGATTTAACCATGCCTTGTTATAAGTTTTAAACACCTTATTTCCTACTGCATAACTCATTAAAGTAATGCTGGTACATAACAATATATTAGAAATCATGGTTCCCATTTTGTTTACTCCTTTTTCTTTTAGTTTCTAAATACTCAGCAATAAATGCTGTAACAAGAAGAACAACCAGGCTGCTTGCTGCTAGGATGATTGCTAATTTTATACCTTCTACTCTAAAAATCCCTGCAAAATGCCAAACACCTACTATAAATGGAATAAATAGAAGTGTTATATGTTTAATATGGAGCTGGGCGGCTGCTTCGACCCAATTAAGCTTACAAACACCTGACAGCAATGCAATGAATAAGAGCGCCATACCAACAATACTTCCTGGGACAGGAAGATCCAGCCAAGTAACGAGCCTTGTACCAATCAAATATATTACTAATATTGTGAGAAACTGAGCAATAGTACGAACCATTCGGCTCACCCCCCGGTTTTAAATCTAATCACCCATTTTTTTATAAATGGGGTCATAATTAATTTCTCTAACGTCAGTATTGCATACCTTTTTGAGTTTTTCTGTAAATGTGGAATGGTTTCTAACATAAATTTTATAAAAGCGATTTAATACATGTTAGAAAAACTTACTTTTATTTCGTATTTCCCTACATAAAGCAAAAAAGCCGATTCCCAGTAATGAAGTGACCCCGTAAAG